>JALVES010000084.1 GCA_027030635.1 Saprospiraceae bacterium
AAATAGCCGGGGCCGGGCTGCTCTTTGACCTCATCCTCGTGGACGCTCCCTGCTCCGGGGAAGGCCTGTTCAGAAAATCGCCCGAAGCAAGGGGGGAATGGACTCCCGGGCAAGCGGCTTTCTGTGCCACCCGACAGGCGGGCATTCTCAAAGACATCCTGCCCGCCTTGGCAGAAGGTGGCTGGCTGCTCTACTCCACCTGCACTTATCAACCCGAGGAAAACGAAGCTCGCGTCGCTCAACTCGTGGAAAGCGGCTTAGAGGAAGTGGAAATATCCATGCCCGAAAGTTGGGGCGTGCTGCGCAAAACGCTTGGATACCAATGCTATCCGCACGAGGTAAAGGGCGAGGGTTTTTACTTTGCCCTGCTGCACAAACCCATGACAAATCCTGCCCGCAAAGAAAAGATCCCAAAAGCGCGAAACTGGCTGCCCATCGCCCGCAGGCAGCGCGAAAAAATCGAGGCCACCCTGCCCAATCTGTCAGCATACGCCCTGTTAGAAAACAAACGGCACGGCCTGTTTGCCCTGCCCGAAGAGCTCCTGCCCCAAGCTTTGCCGATTCTCGAGCGCCTTCCCCGTTGCCGCCCGCTGCTTCGGCCCGGACATTTAAAAAAAGAACTGTTCTTCCCCTCAGGCATCAGCGCCTTGCAGTCCGACCTGCAACAAAACCGGCTTTCCTATGAACTCAGCCGCGAAGAGGCCGAAAGCTTCATCCAAGGCCACCCCCTGCCCAATCGCCTGGACAAACGCGGACTCTTGTTGCTCAGCTACCGGGGCCTCGGCCTGGGCTGGGGAAAAGGCATTGAGGGGAGGATTAATGTAAAGAAGTGAGTGTCACTCAACCCTCACCCCAACAAACTGATGGCTTTCCCAACTACCATCATCCTGTTGCATCTGATAATCCATAATTATGGTCTTGTAATCATCCTGCAAAGCGGCATAACCTCTTGGCGAACCTTTGGGGAATATCCACATCTCCTTGGGCGCTATAAACGCCGGTACGGTACCAAGAGATATGCCGGGAAAATCAATGATGCTGGCCGTCAAAAGCTCGATCTTTATCGTATAAGACTGAGATGAATCGCCATCCACATAACCTTCAAACTTGCCATTCATCGGGTATGGATTGGGCGCTCCGGGAGATAAACTACACGCCTTCAAAAAAATAGCTTTTGCCGTTGTATCCCGCTGCTGCTCCTGCTGCAAGCAATTTCCCAGGGTATCATTGGCCACAGCCAATTGCACCGCCAGGTCCGAGCCGGCATTAACATCATCAATCCACAAATTAAAGAGAGAATCCGTGAAAGTACGCGGATCATAACCCACTTTCCAGGCATAGGCATCCATCTTCGAAGAATTGGCCCGGAAATAGATCGTAGAACCACTTGTCATAAACAAGGTATCTTCTACCTCATACCAAAAGGTCGTATCTATATAAAATGTATGCTTTGGCAACTGGATTTCCAAGTGAAACAAAGCATCAGCTTCTCCCACCGAAAGACAAGGATCATAATTGGGACAATCGGCATTGTAAGGGTCCATACAAATGTCCTCTTTGTGCCTGCACGATAGAACTACAACTGCAGGTATAAGCAGGAGTAAGAAAAACGAGATGAAGTTGTTGAGGGATTTCATGGTAGTTTTGATTTAGGTTGATTAAAATGGCGAGGAACAGGTACCGTTCCTCGCCTGTTTTATTTTCAGAGTAAAACCCATTTTAAAACTATGGGATGGTTTTCGTGCAGGCTACTTCTAATCTCCACAAAATAAGTTCCCTTTGGCAAATCTCTGACCTCTACAGGGATGTGGTGCTCACCTCCACTCATCACTTCACCGTCCAAAAGCAAATAGCTACTGTGACCATACTGATCAGACAGAAGTATCCATATTTTGGACTTCTCCGGCAATATGAAATTCAACGTAAATTTTCTCTCGGTAGTGGGATTAGGGAAGAGACTGGCACTCAGTTCATTTTGCGGCAGATCCAAAGACAAATCGCTACTATCCAAAGATATCTCTTCCTTTTTAGACTTTACGGGATTGTACTTACTCGGGTCTGTACAAAAACTTTCCAACTCTGTACCCGTCATGGGGGGAGTAATTTCATAGCACGCTGGCAAATTCTGAAAAACAGTTCCTCCGCCGATTACATCTCCATACTGCAAATCGGGCATTAACGGTGCATCAATAACAAAAGACACCCCTCCATCGGCAGGTGTTACGACAATTTCATGCGATGGATAAATATGATTGACCACCGTAGAAAAATTAGTTTCGTCTAAGGTAATATCTCCATCTACAACAATCCCATTCCATGCATGAGGATTGTTCTGAAGATACTCATCAATAGTAGCAACGTGAACAAGTTCAGGGACATTCAATAAACTTGTATTTTCTTCAACTTCACTCGGTGTGGTTACTAAATTTACGGCATAAAACTGAGAAAGAAAAACATCCTCAGCATTTACACCTGGTGTATTTCTCTCAAGAAGAGCTACTAAATGCAGATATATCTCAGGTGCTGATCGTCCGTCTAAAACCCCACCTTCAACAAAATCCGTTAAACGGATTTTATAAGCAGGCAGGCAGGACAAAGGCAGATATGGTGTTCGATATGTAGTATCATCTACCTGAATCAATCCGGTATTGGGTATCCATATAGGGAAATTCCCTGCGGGAGGAAAATCATTAATTGGATAATGGGAAATAACCCTAAAAGAGGCTCTAATCTCCTTTGGAATCGGTTTAAGACCTGCCATTGGATTTACGGCATACTGAATCGGACGAGTAAGTTGATATGCATCATGATAAAGCGCTCCCTCCTCATCATCAGACCAAATTTGCGTGTGTGTAACATCTATTTTATTTACGATGCTGAGGACACCAAGAGGGTTATCATATACCGGACGCTGGGCATTAAGGCCAATCATAGACCCTGGGGTATCAAAAACATACTCACGAATTGCAGTAGAATCAATAAATTCACCTGTACCCGAGAAACGATACGAAGCCTTAAAATGAAGCGGTTTAGGAGCAGTAGCAGATTTTCCACCTCCAATAAAGTAATCCAGCAGAGTCAATGCAGCCGCAGCAAATGGAACTGAGGACTTAATCCAGTCAGGAAGTAAGATGTCATTGCTTTGGGCGCCAGGTAAGATTTGAGTCAATAAAGTAGAAGCAGTTTGTACCTGGGCTACCTGGGTAGAATTATTCGGATCGACTTCCTGATGAGCTAACCCCCAAAGTGTTTGAAGATGCGCAGCATTGAGATTTTGCGAAGGCAAGCCCAAAGACGTCAAAGCAGGAATCATTTCAGAAGTAATGTTGGAATTTGCTCTTCCAACCAGGAAGTTCTCTAAAGCACCCAAAAAAGCTCCAAAGCTTTTATACGATTTAACTCCTTTTGTATAAGCCTTGGAAATGTATGAAGCGCGTTTGTAAATACCTTTTAAGGTCAAATCATCAGAAGAACCGGAAGATGGAGTTGGAAATACCTGAGTTACATCTCCATTGCCTTCCAATACGATTGTAAAATCGGCTGTATTTGCCACTGTAACCCCAAAGGCTAAAGTAGACTGAAACTGGCATAAACAAGGATCATAATACGCCGGAATTTCAGCAACCATCCAAATCCCTTCTGTATCTCCACTTCCCACTGTAACATCCCATATTTTGTTAGGGGTATTAATAACAATATCCCTATTTTCATAACCCTCGACAGAATGTATTGGAAGTGTACCATGTTCAAGCACAGCACTAACATGACTTCCTACTTGAGAAGGATGCTTCATATACAGCTCAGAGTAATCCACGCCTCCAATTTCCTCTAAATAAACCAATAATCGCATCTTACCTGTTGGCCTATGATAGAGTACAAGGGATGGAATATCTGTAGGAGATTCAAAAGTACCCAAACCATAATACAACAGTTCCCAGCCCTCTTCAGGGAGAAAATCCTGAGGTTCATTATTCTCAGAGGGAAAACTCCAGAGATAAGAAGTGTTAAGTTGATTGATATTCATCGGAGACGGATAAAATGGCGAAGGAATCTCCTTCAAAATTGCTTCCCCACTATTCTCTATCCAAGCATCGAAAGTGCTGGTTGTCCAATCAAAAGCATTAATCGTAGAACCTGTTGTCGTATTATTATCACAGTACTGTGCAAAAAACCGAAATGGCAGGCTCATGAAAAATACGATCCATACAGCTAAAGAAAAATAACTAAAGCTGTTCTTCAAGTTGAGGTTGTAGGTTTTCATAATTCTTGAATTTAAACGTGAAAAAATAAAAATGCATTGCATGAAATACTCTTGCAAAATTCACCTTATCAGGCGATACTCAGCAGAGTACCAAAACAGCACATCTGTCATTGCAAAACACAGCATGAGCTATTTGCACGCAAAATTCAAGACAACGGAAGGTTTTATCCGTCATTTAAACGTTTAAACACACTTATGTTAAACTTGGACTCTTTTATTCTATCCGTACACCTACAAACTGATGGCTTTCCCAACTACCATCATCCTGTTGCATCTGATAATCCATAATTATGGTCTTGTAATCATCCTGCAAAGCGGCATAACCTCTTGGCGAACCTTTGGGGAATATCCACATCTCCT
>JALVES010000085.1 GCA_027030635.1 Saprospiraceae bacterium
AATCTCCATCACACCAGAGCTCAAACTCATCGGCGCCCACCCCCGCTACGCAGAAGAGATGTTTAAAAACATAGATGAGCACCGCAGCGATCTGGAGCAATGGCTTCCCTGGGTGCCCAACATCCGCAGCGCAGAAGCAGAGCGGGTTTTTCTCAGGGATGCTGCCCGCTTTAATGCCGGAGGCCAAAGCCTTACCGTATTGCTGAAATACCGTGGGCAGATAGCGGGCAGTCTGGCTTTTGTCAAAATAGACAAATTACACGCACATGCGGAAATGGGCTATATGCTCTTCCCGCCCTTCAGGGGAAAAGGCCTTATGACGCAGGCCTGCAGAAGCCTGATTGCTCATGGATTTGGCTTCACCAACACCTCCAAAAAAGGCAGCACCTTAGAGCGCGTTTACGTCTTGATCGAACCCGAAAACAAACCCAGCCTGGCCCTCGCAAAACGCCTCGGCTTTCAGCGCGAAGGCCTGCTCAGAAAACACTACCGAAGAGGAGATACCCTGCGGGATGTGGTTTGTATGGGCTTGCTGAAAGAGGAATTTAGGAGCGGGCAATAGGGATGAAAAACTTGTTGCTTTTTTAAGTTCTATAAAAAAACCTACCTTAGCATAAAAATTACTTTTTGACAAAAGAAAAAAGCACATACGCTCTTTTTCTCATTCTGCTCACAGGTCTGGGCTTACGGATTTACTGTGCCCTGGACCCCATGCTGCACCCCTGGGATGAGCGCTATCATGCCCTGGTCGCCAAAAACATGATGGAGCACCCTCTGGAACCGCGGCTCTATGCAGAAACGCCCCTGCCCTACAACTATCAAAACTGGACAAGCAATGGCATCTGGCTACACAAACAGCCGCTTCCACTCTGGGCCATGGCGCTCAGTATGAAGCTCTTTGGAGTCCATGAATTTGCACTCAGGCTGCCCTCTGTTTTGCTCTCTACCCTGAGCATTTTATTGACCTTTGGCATGGCCATGCTGTTGTTTGGCAAAACCGGCATTGCCCTGACAGCAGCTTTCTTACAGGCCGTCAATGGCCTGGCCATAGAATTAGCCGCGGGCAGAGCTGCCACCGATCACATAGACACCTTTTTCCTTTTTTTCGTGGAACTATCAGCCTTCCTTTTGCTGGTGCAGTTTAAAAAATCACAGCACACCCGGCGCTTTTTACTCCTCGCCGGCGTAGCCTGTGGCCTGGCCATACTGAGCAAATGGCTACAGGCTTTGATCGCTTTCCCCCTGCTCGCCGTAATAGACACAGGACGAAAAACGAAGCGGCAATGGCTGAGCGGGTTTTTGCTGCTCGGACTTGCCACGCTTGCTGTCGCCCTTCCCTGGCAGGCATACGCCTATCTGCACTTCCCCAGGGAATACGCCTGGGAAATGCACTTCAACAACCTCCACCTCACACAGGGTTTAGAAGGCCATGGCCAAGCCTGGTGGTATTTCATAGACCACCTTCGCATGAATGTAAACGAACTGATTTACCCCATCCTGCTGTGGTTTTTCGGGCTGAGTTTTCTGGCTCTTCTCCACAGCCGCCCGGCACAAGACCTGCGCATTTTCACGGCCCTCAAAGCCCGCTTTTCAGGGAAAAAACGGGAAGCGCTTTTCCCTCCACACAGGCTCAAAGGCTCTGCAAGGGCTTATTTCTTTCTACTCACCTATATGCTGTTGCCTTTGATTTTTTTCTCTTTCGCCAAGACCAAGATGCAGGGATATTTGCTATTCACTTTTCCCGCTTACTTCATCACCACAGGCCTGTTTATCAACTATTTGTGGCGGGATTTTTCCCGCTTCCGCAAATGGCGCACGGGACTTATTGCGCTCATTTTTTTACTGGCCTTGCGCTATGGCTTCGAAAGAGTAAGTCCCTTTTCTTCCCACGAAGCGCAAAAACAGGCCAAGACCTGGCTCACCCAAAAAAAGTTTCCACCCAAGTCTGTTTTATGCAACACCCCCTGCCCCATAGAATGGATGTTTTACACCCATTGCACAGCCTATGCCTACATCCCCTCCCGCGCTTTGCTCGACTCTTTACGTAAAGAGGGATACCATATCTTTGTTCTGGACGATGGCAAACTGCCGCACGAAATAGCAGAAGACCCAAAAATAACAATCCTCAGGCAGCCCCGAAATCTGCGCATCTGCAAAGAATGAAGCAAAACAATACACCATCATGCTCAAGACACAGCACCTCTTTTGGAAATACCTGTTGCTGGCAGCGCTGATGGCCATGCCGGTGTTCGGGCATCTGAATACCCTGCCGATACGCATCTGGGATGAATCCCGCCTTGCGATCAACGCTTATGAGATGCTGAGGAATGGGAACTATCTGGTAACGCATTACAAGGGCGAGCCCGATATGTGGAGCACCAAGCCTCCTTTGATGATATGGCTGCAGGTCTTGAGCATGAAAGCACTGGGGGTCAACGAGCTGGCCATCCGGCTGCCTTCGGCTTTGGCGGCTTTTTTTACCTGCCTCGCCCTCTTGCTCTTTTCGCAACGCTATTTGAAAGATTTCTGGTTTGGCTTTATCGCGGTCTTTATTTTGATCACTTCGCCGGGCTATGTGAGCATCCACGGAATTCGCACGGGAGATTACGACGCCCTATTGACGCTTTTCACCACTTTGAGCGGACTGTTTTTCTTTCGATGGTCTGAACGCCCGCAGGCCCGCTGGCTGTACCTCTCGGCACTGACGCTGGCCCTCGCTGTTTTGACCAAAAGCATTGCCGGCATACTGTTTTTGCCGGCCATGCTGACTTGGCTTTTACTCCGTCGCAAACTGACTTTTTTACTCAAAAGCCGGCATTTTTACGGCAGCCTGGCGCTTTTCATTTTACTTACAGGCAGCTACTACCTGCTGCGCGAAATGGCCAATCCGGGCTATCTCGCAGCCGTCCGGGAAAACGAATTGGGAGGGCGATACTTAAATGTGGTGGAAGACCACAGAGGCGATTTCTGGTACTATCTCCGCAACTTTTGGGATTTTCGCATGAACTACTGGATACTGCTCGTGCCGGCCGGCTTATTTACGGGCCTGTACGCAAAGGAAAAACGCCTGACGCACCTGGCGCAGTTTTCCGGGCTCATGGCGCTGTTCTTTCTGCTCATCATCTCTGCCGGTCAAACCAAGCTGAAATGGTACGACCTGCCACTCTATCCTTTCATGGCCCTGCTCGCCGCTATTTTTGTGCATTACTGGTTTCGCTATTTCAGGCAATTGGACTGGGCGCAACAAACGCTGAGAAAAAATGTGATGCCCTTTTTGTTCCTCTTGCTGTTGGGATTTTCTCCCTACATGCATATTTTCCAAAAAACTTATCTTCCCCGGGAGACTACAGCAGAAAATGAAAATTTGTACGCCCTCAGCAACTTCCTCAGGGGGGCGCTCAGAGGAGAGCACAAACTCAATGGACAGCACTTGCTCTATACCGATTACAAGGCACATCTTTTGTTTTATCTCAACATCTTGCACGAACGGGGCGTGGAGATCGACTTCAAAGCCCCCAAAGACCTGAAAGCCGGAGACATCGTCTCAGCCACTCAAAACCACGATAAAAAGTACGTCGAAGAACATTACGACTACAAGCTGCTGCACCAAAAAGGGGCCCTCAAAACCTACAAGATTTATGGAGTCAAAGAATAAACAAGCCGTTGAACTTTCCGTCATCATTCCCATTTACAATGAGGAGAGAATCATTCCCGAGTTGTACCGCCGCCTGCGCGAGTCGGCATCTCAGATCACCGGGCGCTACGAACTCATCTTCATCAACGACGGCAGCTCAGACGGCTCGCTCTCCGAGTTACTCAAGCTGGCAGAGCGGGACCCTCGCGTCCGATACATCAATTTCAGCCGCAATTTCGGGCACCAGATTGCCGTAACTGCCGGCCTGGACCACTGCCGCGGGCAGGCCGTAGTCATCATTGATGGCGATTTACAGGACCCGCCGGAGTTGATTCCCGAAATGTACCGCAAGCATCTCGAGGGCTACGAAGTGGTCTATGCACGACGGGCAGAGCGAAAGGGAGAAAGCTTTTTGAAAAAAGCCACAGCCAAATGGTTCTATCGCATTTTGCGAAAGCTGACCTCTATTGACATCCCTGTTGATACCGGCGACTTCCGCCTGATTGACCAAAAAATCGTCAGGTATTTGCGCCGCATGCCCGAGCAAAACAAGTTTCTGCGAGGACAGATCGCCTGGTTAGGCTTTCGCCAAACGGAAGTGCTCTTCACACGCGACAAACGCAAGTACGGAACCAGCGGTTATTCGTGGAGCAAAATGCTGCAATTCGCCATGGATGGCATCACCGGCTTTTCGGATAAGCCGCTGCGCATCGTTACTAAACTGGGTTTTGCCATCTCCTTGTTCTCCTTTTGCATCATCCTGTACGCCATGTACGCTCACTTCGTGCTCCACCGCACCATCACGGGCTGGACTTCGCTCATCATCAGCTCTGCCTTCCTCGGTGGCGTGCAATTGCTCTCCATAGGAATTATAGGCGAGTACATCAGCCGCATCAACAGAAACGTCATCAATCGCCCGCTTTACATTATTGAAAAAACGAATGTGGAAGACTCCGATTGAAATGATATTCATCCTTGCTCTAT
>JALVES010000086.1 GCA_027030635.1 Saprospiraceae bacterium
AGAGGATTTCATAGACCGCGCCATTGACCCCCGACTCGAATCGCGCCTCGCCTGCCAGAGCATCATCGAAGACAATGATGCCGAGCTGCACGTAGAAATCCCCGACCAATCCAAAATCATCGGACACGAACACTAAACCCACAGCAATATGCCTTTTGAAGACATTGATAACTTTCCCATCTACTGGAACGATCACGAGGACATCGCCATGAAGCTGTACGAACGCTTTGGCGACGAATTTGACGAAGCACAAATTTACCGCATTCGCTTCACCGATTTGTTGGAGTGGATTTTGGAAATTCCTAACTTTGCAGGAAAACGGGAAGAGAGCAATGAGGCCCACCTGGAGCAAATCCAGGCCAAATGGGTCTATGAATGGCGGGAAAACAACCGCTGACAGATTGATCAGCCAACACAGCGAACTACCAAGACTCCAAAGAACCATGCCCGTAAACAAAAAGAAGATATACGCCAATCCGCTGGAGAAATTCCGCGATATAGACACCGTCATCATGGACGTGGATGGCGTATTGACCAACAACCAGATGCTCATTACCGAAGCCGGCGAGATGCTGCGCAGCATGAGCGCCCGCGACGGCTACGTCATCAAGCGGGCCCTTAGCGCCGGCATTCGCATAGCCGTTATTACCGGCGGGTATTCCGAAGGAGTCAGCAAAAGACTGGAGGGCCTGGGCATCAAAGACGTCTTCATACGGGCCAGGGACAAAGTGGGCCCCTTTGAGGAGTTAGTCGTCAAATATGATCTCGATCCCGATCGCATCCTCTACATTGGCGACGACATGCCCGACTATTTTGTCATGCAAAAAACCGGCATGGCTGCCTGCCCCATAGACGCCATTCCCGAAATCCGGGAGCTCTGCGACTACGTCTCCCCCGTCAAAGGCGGCGAGGGCTGTGTGCGGGACATACTCGAAAAACTCCTGCGCATACAGAACAAATGGATGCCGGAACAGTACAAATAAAAAACGAACGCTATGCTTCTTCGGTACCTGCAATTGCTGCGCTGGCCCAACTTGCTATTGGTAGCACTGACGCAGTTTTTGGTACACGAATTTGTCTTTTCCGATGCCTTTCAAACGGCTGCATCGGCAGGGCAAACGGGCATGGCGGCCCGCTTGTCGGCCTGGCAGTTATCGGCTCTGATTTTTTCCACGGTTTGCGTAACTGCTGTGGGTTACCTCATCAACGATTTGCACGATTTAAAGATAGACCTCATCAATCGTCCTGAAAGAATGCTGGCGGGCAGGCACATCAGCATCAGGGCTGTCAGGCGCATGGCGTGGCTGTTGGGGCTGGCAGGTTTTCTGTCGGCTCTTTGGCTGGCGCTTACGGTGGCTCCCTTGTACTACATTCTGCTCTACCCTCTTGGCCTGGCCGCACTCTGGCTGTACTCTGCCCGCCTCAAGCAACTGGGATGGCCCGGCAATCTGCTGGTCTCTATTTTCTGTGCCGGCGTAACGGCCCTGGTATGGCTGGCCGAGCAAAACGCCTGGTGGGAATTCAGCCTGCGCCAAAGCCAAAGCGCCCATGCCCTGCAGAATCTGCTGCTACTCTATCTCCTCTTTGCCTTTCTCTCCAACCTCTACCGCGAGTGGCTCAAAGACCTGCAGGACCTGCCCGGCGACAAGGCTCATGGACGGCTGACTCTGCCCGTGAGACTGGGCCCGCAGAAAGCGCGTCTTTGGAGCTTCGGCGCCGGCCTGATTTTCCTGCTGGCAGTACTTCTCTTTGCCCTGCAACTCCACCTCCAGGGTAAGACGGCAGCCTTCTTTTTTCTGTTGCTCTTCATCGCTGCGCCTCTGCTCTACAGCCTCGCCACCCTCTTCAAAGACCAGTCGCAGCAGCACTATAAGCGCCTGGCCGGCATTGCCAAATTCATCATGCTTACCGGCGTGCTGTTGATCGTATTTTTGTGAACCTATGGAAATCTTTGACCTTCCCATCATTCTGGCATCGGCCTCGCCCCGCAGAAAGCAGCTGTTAGAGCAGGCGGGTTTTCGCCCGCAGGTGTGTCCCACCCATATAGACGAGTCCTATCCCCCCGATTTGCCGGCAGAAGAAGTCGCGGCCTTTCTGGCTGAAAAAAAAGCCCGGGCCCTGTGGGATATAAAAACAGCAGAGGCTGAGAGCACCCTGCAGGGCGTCATCCTCGCCGCAGACAGCATCGTGCTGCTCAACGGCCGGATTTACGAAAAGCCGAAAGACGAGCAAGACGCGGAACGCATTTTGCGAAAGCTGTCAGACAACACCCATGAGGTCATCACCGGCGTATGCCTGCTAAGCTCAAAACGCAGAAAGGTCTTCTCCCAAAGCACGCGCGTTACCTTTGCACCCCTTAGCGATGAAGAAATCCGTTGGTACATCCGGCATGCTCAGCCTTTTGACAAAGCCGGCAGCTACGGCATCCAGGACTGGATCGGCCTGTGCAAGGTCAAAAGCATCGAAGGCAGCTACTCCAACGTCATGGGATTGCCTATGGCCGCCACCTATGAGGCTCTGAAACAATTTGTATGACAATAAAATAGCTTATATTTGCATTTTGCAAAGAGGACTCCCAAGCTATAAAACCTCAACGAAAACGTTAACCCCTAAAAACTCCACACACGCATGAATCGCATTCTCCTGTTTTCCCTGGTACTCTTTTTGTGGTCTTCCTGCTCTTACGAAGAAGGCCCCTGGATCAGCTTTAAAAGCAAGGAAGAGCGCATGGCCAACCAGTGGTTCGTACCCCTTGCTCTTGATGCCTCGGAAGAGACGGAAATCACCGCCGAATTCAACCGCCAGCTCTTCCTCTTCACCAAAGAGGGAAATGTGAAAATCTATTTCTACAAAAAGGACGAAGCGCCCGACTCCATCGCCGGCACCTGGTTTTTCAGCGACAAAAAGAAGACCTTTAACTGGGATCTGCAGGCCGACGAGCAAAAACTGCAAGACCTGGATTTTTACTATCCCGCTCAACAGGCTTTTGAAATCCTGCGCCTGTACGAAGATGAATGCTGGCTGAAAGACGAAGCCGGCGGGCGCCTGTTTTTAGAACCCAAATAAACCCGCCCGGCCAACGCGAAAATGAGAAAACTCCTCTTCATTGCTTTGCTGCTCTTTGGCTGTACCAAATACGAAGAAGGCCCCTGGCTGGCTTTCTCCGGCAAAGCAGAGCGCATAGCCGGCGACTGGCAGGTGAAACAGGCCTTTGACCTGGAGGGCAACAACTATTTTCTCCTCTTCAAAGGCCTGACTTTCAGTTTTGAAAAAGAGGGCGCCATGAGCATCCGTTTTGACAAGTTTGAGCCTGCGGAAACCATCTCGGGCAGTTGGGAATTCCGGGATCAAAAAGAGGGCATGCAATGGCTGCTGGAAGCCGATTCCACCCGCCTCGATACACTCCGCTTCCCCTACGATTCCCTCGCTGTTTTCGACATCCTTCGCTTAGATGAAAATGAATTGCGACTCATTGATGAAGAAAACCGGAGGATTTATTTCGGGCATTAGTTACCATTGAGCTTAAAAACTCAGTGGGCTATTGTCTCCAATCGGGCTGTAATGAGTATATTTGGGGCAACGAAAGACCCGACTTCATGCCCGACACCCGCAACATAGGTTCCTATCCGCCCATCATTCCGCTGGCAGTGCTGTTTCTGTTCATGATATTTGCCTCCTTCATCGGGCAGAGCCTGCTGTTTTTTTTGACGGATATGGCGGGCTTCGACATAGAAAGTTTGCTGACGGGACAGATTTCAGATTTGCCTTTCGGCAAACGCAACCTCTTGCGGACTTTTGTGCTGATCAATCATCTGTTCACTTTCTTCGTTCCGGCCGTGCTCGTTGGCTGGATGCTGATGAAGCGGGATTGCTGGCGTTTTCTGTGCCTCAACCGCGGCATCCCACTCGCTGCAGTGGGTGGTGCCATGTTTTGGATGTTGCTGGCCTTTCCTTTGGTACAATACGTCTATTGGCTCAATCAGCAAGTGCCCTTACCTGCCTGGGCATTGGACATTGAAAAATCCACCTCCAAACTGGTAGAGATGCTGTTGGTCATGGATTCTCCCATAGAAATGTGGTTTTCCCTTCTGGTCATGGCTTTTATCCCCGCACTGGGTGAAGAGCTCTTTTTCCGGGGCATCATCCAACAGACGAGTGAGCACTTTTTCAAAAAGCCCGTCATGGCGGTCTGGCTGACGGCCGTCATTTTTAGTCTCTTTCACTTCCAGTTTCAGGGTTTCGTACCTCGTTTTTTACTGGGGGCCATGCTGGGTTTTCTCTTTTATTGGAGCCGCAATTTGTGGCTGTCCATTGCGGCACACTTCTTCAACAACGGCATTCAGGTCATTGGCGCCTATTACTGGAAAGACCAGCTCTTTGCCTCTCCGGAAAGCTCCCAGGAGCAAAGTGTCAGTTGGTGGCTGGCGCTGCTTTCGCTTGGTTTCGTGCTTATCGGCGGCAGCAAGCTAAAGACCTATTTCCATAACCTGCGCACTGAATCTCAAGCTCATGACTGATCTTGCTCAACGCATCAGCTCTGCTGCGCTCTTCCTGCTCATCGTCCTTGGCGGTATATTTTCCGGCCAAACCGGATTCTTACTGCTCTTTGCGCTCATCGGCGCTCTTTGCCTTTGGGAATACACCGGCCTGGTCATGGCCGGAGAAGAGAACATCTCCACAGCGGCCCGCATCCTGATCGTCATGACGGCTCTTTGGCCTTACATCAGCATGATGAGCTTATTCAGCCGTGGAGAGACGCCCCTCGCCCTGCTTTCCGGCTCCTCGCTACTCTCCCGCTTTGCACTATTCTGGGTTTTCCTGCTCATCCTCCTGCTGCTCGGACTGTTCAAGTACCCGCGCAAGCCCTTTCTGCTCTTCAGCACGGCCCTGAGCGGCACGTTTTACATCGTGCTGCCCCTGATCGTTTTCAGCCTGGCCGTAAGCCCGATAAAAAGCGGCTATCAGCCCTTGCTGGCCCTGGGGCTGCTTTCGCTGAGCTGGCTCAATGATACCGGCGCTTATTTCATTGGTTCGCGCTGGGGGCGCCACAAATTGCTGCCCGCCGTATCTCCGGGAAAAAGCTGGGAAGGCCTCTTCGGCGGTCTGGCCGCCACGCTCATACTTGCCCTGCTGCTCAATCTGTTCATCCCTCTCCCCATCCCTTCCGGCTGGTTCATCCCTGCCCTCGCAGCATCCGTCCTCGGCCCCCTCGGCGATCTCTTAGAAAGCGCCATGAAGCGCAGCGCCGGCCTCAAAGATTCCGGCAACATCCTCCCGGGCCACGGCGGTGCCCTGGATCGCTTTGATGCCTTTTTGTTTCATTTGCCGGTGTCGGGGGGGTATTTGGTTTATTGTTTAGTGTTGAGCGTTTAGTGTTGAGTGTTTAGTGTTTTTTGTTTATCGTTTATCGTTTATCGTTTATCGTTTGTTATTTATTGTTTCCTTATTGTTTAGTCAGATATTTACTTATTGGGCAGGCTTCAGCCCGTCAATAAGTACCGCGTGCTTTAGCGCGCGCCAGCAGGCCGTGCGTGAACGTAACGAACGTGATGAGCGTAACAAACGTGGTGGAGGTAAAATTGGGGGAACTCACCACGGAGTTCACGGTGTTCACGGAGTGCTCACGGAGGGGAGCATTTTTCATTCTCCATCCCTATTGCGACTAAAAGCTGCCACATCCTTCAATATGAAATTACTGTAAACACTAAACACTAAACACTAAACGCTAAACGCTAAACGCTCAACACTCAACACTAAACAAATCAAAAAGGATAATTCAAACTCAAATTCAAATTCAGGTCCTGCTTCATCAGGGGCCAGTCCCGGCGTTTCCAGTGGGACAGGTCTCGCCAATAGACTTCTTCGAGTTGGCCGTTTCGTTCTATGTAAGAGGGATACGGATTGCGCAGTTTCAGCCCCAGGTCAAAGCGCAGGATAAAGTAGGTAACGTCTATGCGAAGCCCCACGCCGCTGCCTACGGCCATGTAGCGAAACAGGTTGTCTCCGACTTTTTGCTGTTTTTCGTTGTACTTGGGCGTCCACAGCAATTGGGAGTAAATGCGGGTGGAATCGTACTTCAGTGTATAGACATTACCTACATCCAGAAAGAGGGCGCCTTCAAATTCTACGCCAAAAATCTCCAGCATTTCGAAGCGATATTCGGCATTCATTTCGATTTTCACATCGCCTGTCTGGTATAGGAGCAGGGGGTTTTTCTCATCGGGATTAAGCGCCAGCGGATCTATATAGCCACCCGGCCCGATTTCGCGGGCCAGCCAGGCGCGAATGCTTTGCGGGCCGCCCACATAAAACTGCTTCACATAGGGCACGCTCTGCGAATAACCCACCGGGAACGCCAGTCCTGCATAAGCTCGCAAAGCCACGGCATGCCTCGAATTAAACTGCCGGTGATGCCCTACAGATACTTCAAAGCGCATGTACTGCGAAAAGTCAATGGTATCTTTGGGCAGCCTTACGGCAAACTGGCGGTCCGGCTCCTTATTAAAAGCGTTGTACAGGGCATTGGCGCCCAGCACCTCCAGTCCGGAGACCTCCACGCCGGCCTTGAAGAAATACGATTCGCCAAATCTGTTGGGAAGACTGTTGTAAGCAAAATTGAACTCCTTGAAGAAAAAGCCCGTAAACAACTGCTTGTCAAAGCTGCGGCTCAAAAAGGGGTTCTTCTGCAAAATTAAGGTGTCGAAATAAACCGTTACGCGCGGGCTGAGATAGTTGACGCCGAGATGGTTGAGCTGCAAATAGCGGGTATTGTTTCGACGAAAGTCAAAGCCAAAGTTGGCATTTAAGGAACTGATGGTATAGAAATTGATCTGCCGCAGGTAGTTATAAGAAAAATCCCAACGCGTATCGGCTTTTTCCTGCAAATCGGCATACAGAGACGGGCTGTACAAGCCCAGGCGATGTCCGGCCTTCCAGATGCCCAAAAAATCGGTAAAGCGGGGGAAATACATATTGACCTGCCCTCCTATGTCTATGGCATTGACAGCCTCTTCATTTTCGTTCAGCAGTCCCTGCACGCTGAGGTCGGAGCCGCCGTTGAAGCGAATCACCGCATGGGTAGCTTTTTCAAACAAATTGCGGTTGCTAAAAGACAAGTCCCCCGCCACTCCAAACAGCCGGCGCCCCAACAATTGGTTGTTGGAAGTATTCAGCTCCAGGTCACCTCCAATCTCAAATTGCTTATTCCGCGTCAGGTAAATGCGAAAATCCAGGACATCCTCTGCAAGAGGCGAAGGCTCCTCTTTGATGGAAGCAAAATTGAAAATGCCCAGTTTGTCCAATTGCCGGCGCGTTTTATCAATCTTGTCCTGATTGTAAAGCTCCCCCGGATGAAAGCTCAGCAGTTCGAGGATCACCTCGGGCCTGATGCCATAGGCGCCATCCTTACTGACGAAAAACACTCCCGGCCGCAGACTGTCCATGCGGTTTTCCAAAGTCTCTGCGGTAGGATCGTAGTCGGGATACACAAAAATGCGCCCCACTTTGTAGAGGCGGTGATGCTGCCCTTCTGCCGGAGGCAGGATGGAAAGTTTTAAGTCCACCCGCTGATTGGAGCTGTCGGCTTCCAGATTGGAGATGTAGCGACTTTGAAAATAGGCATAGCCCTGGTTGCGCAGATAACGGGTAATGCGCGAGACTTCCTGCTGATACAAGACGCCTTCCATGGGCTTACCCGGCTGCAGCAGGGAAGAAGATTCCAGAATTCGCACATGCTTTGTCAGACTGCTATCAACAGCCTCATACCTGACATTCCCAACGAGGTACAAAGGTCCGGGCCTGATTTCATAAACAACTATCGCCTCTCGCCCCTCCTTGTCCGAATAATCAATGTGATAGCTCACTTCAGCCTTAAAAAAACCTTTGCTCTGCAGATAGTATTTCATGGCCCGGGTCGTGCGTTCAACCAGCTCCCTGTCCAGCAAAGCAGGCTTCTCGCCAAATTGTTTCATCTCCCAGGAGCGCAGGCGCTTGGTAAACTTACTGCTCTGAGCCGTATCCTGCAGCTTGTAGTAAAACCATTCCTTGGGTATCCACAAAAAGTTTTCGTTGGGTTTGAGCTTGTAGAGACTGTACAACTCCTGCTTCAACATCCGGCGGGTGCGAAACGACACATCACCTTCGAATTCCATTTTGTTCTTCACCAAAAAAGCCTCGTCCTGCTTCAGAAAGCGCTTGGCACTGCAGGCGCTAAAGCCCCAGGAAAAGAAAAAAACAAGAAAAATTGAAAACAAAATGAGCACTGACCTGCCTTTCCAAAGGGAAAAGCCCGCATCTTTGTCGCGTGAGAGGATTTTGAGAAATGCTGCTCGCACAGTTTAATTTTAAGATACATGAATATTTCCAAGGCGCAAATTAAGCATCTTCGCTCCTTAAAACTCAAAAAGTTTCGGGAAAAGTACGGAGAATTCGTCATTGAGGGCGATAAATTGCTGCGGGAAGCTTTAAGCGAGCAAGCCGATGCCATCAGGAGCATCTATGCTCTGCCCGCCTGGTTAGAAGATTTGCCCGAAAAACTGCTGGCAAAAAACCGGGCTGCCATATACCCCGTCAGCCGGGCAGAGCTGGAGCGCATCTCCACCTTAAGCACACCCAACAAGGCCCTGGCCATTCTGCAAATACCTCCTGCCAGGCCCTTTGCGCCTCCTGCCGAAGGCTGGTCTTTTTACTTAGACGGCTTGCGCGATCCCGGCAATGTAGGCACCATTTGGCGCATAGCCGATTGGTTTGGCTTTCGCCAAATGATCGTTTCGCCCGATACCGCAGACCTCTACAATCCCAAAGTCATTCAGGCCAGCATGGGCGCCTTCCTGCGCATACCGACAGCCGTCGCCTCCCGCGAAGAGCTCTCAGCCTTAGACCCCCATAAACACCCCCTCTGGGGAGCAGACATGGAAGGCCTGCCCTACGACAGCCCTCAAAAAACAGATGCCTGGCTCCCTCCTCCCTCAGGCCTGCTGGTCATCGGCTCCGAAGCCCGGGGCCTCTCCCCCTCCATCCGCTCCCTGCTGAGCGGCCGCGTCAGCATCCCCAAAGCTCCCCACAGCCGCGCAGAATCCCTGAATGCCTCAGTGGCAGCAGGCATCCTCGCAGGAAAAATTGCAAGCTTCACACAAGCAAAATAGCACTCACACAAGACACATATAAAACACTGATAATCAGCAACTTAACAAAGACCAATGGATGTATATTTACAATCATCCCTGCCAACACAAAATCCCGGGCAAAACCGCATCAACCACTCCCCCCTCCACACCTCTCCAGACAACCTCCGGATGATTTTTTTGACACAAAATTTGGCCATGTCAAAAAGCCTTCTTACCTTTGCGACCCTCCTCTTTTCGAACACCAGACTTTTCCGGCTGTACAAAGGGTTTTCAAACCGCTCTTTTCAACCGGAAAACAGCTCCAATTAAGGACTGGATACACGAACACGAAAAGTTTTTTCCTCGCGCGCGCGTGTGTGCGCGCGTATGCGCCTGTACGCGCGTGCGCATGACGCGCGCACATGACGCGCGCGCGAGACATGTCATGTCTTATAGACATGACATGTCTGTTGTGAACAAAAATCTTACAAAATGCACCTCATCCAACAGCTCGACCAGACCCTCTTCCAGCTCATCAACGGCCAATGGCACAATGCCCTTGCCGATGCCGTGCTGCCCCTCTTCCGCGAAAAAACTTTTTGGATTCCGGCCTACCTGATTTTTACCGGCTGGCTGGTCTGGAAGTACCGCTTGCAGGCCTTGTGGATACTCCTGATGCTGGTGGCTACTGTAGCCATCAGCGACACCATCAGCCATCGCCTCATCAAGCAGAGCGTGAAGCGGGAGCGGCCTTGCCGGAATCCCGACTTGCAGGTGCGGCAACTGGCTTATTGCGGCGGGGGTTACAGCTTCACCTCCAACCACGCGACAAACCATTTTGCCCTCGCGATGTTTATTTTGGGGCTGTGGGGAGCTCGCGCGCGCTTCTGGCGCTGGCTGCTTCCCCTCTGGGCCGCTTCCATCGCTTATGCGCAGGTCTATGTGGGCGTACACTACCCGCTCGATGTGCTGGCCGGCTCCCTGCTGGGAACGCTCATCGGCTACCCCATCGGGAAATGGACGCGACGATGGATCAGACTCAACAACCACACTGAAATAGCCTAAAGACAGGCCATACTCAAGGCCGGCAAAAAGCAGCAACATGAACCTCCTTTACTACCTCGCACTCTTCATTTGCGTCTTACTCGGCGGCCTGCCCGTCTTATACGGACGCCGCGTAGAGGGCAGGTGGCTGCATTATGCCCTCTCCTTTAGCGGAGCTTACATTTTGAGCATTACGGTGCTGCATTTGATGCCTATGGTTTTTGGCTTTCGCCAAATGGAGACCGGTCTGTACGTACTCCTCGGTTTTCTGATACAGCTGCTGTTGGAGCAGTTTTCGGGAGGTGTGGAGCATGGGCACATGCATACCCATGAGCACAACCACAGGGGATTCTTTCTGACGCTGCTTCTGGGCCTCAGCCTGCACGCCTTCATTGAAGGGCTTCCACTCGCCAGTTGGACAGAGTTGCACCACCATCTTCCCGAACACCGCGACAGCACGCCCCTCTGGTTTCTCGTCGGGCTCATCCTGCACAAGGCCCCCGCTGCCTTTGCGCTCATGATAGTGTTTCGCGAAAGCGGCCTGAAACGCAACACCAGCCTGGCAGCCCTGCTCTTTTTTGCCCTCATGTCTCCCCTCGGCGTAGCAGCAGGGCAATGGGTAGCGCTGAAAAGCGATTGGCAGATGCCCGTACTCGCCATCGTTGTGGGTTCTTTTCTGCACATCTCCACCACCATCCTTTTCGAAACCGACAGTGGCGGGCATCAGCTATCTCTGAAAAAAATCATGGCCATCCTGCTCGGCCTCGGTATGGGCATGCTCTCCCTCGGCGCCCATTGATGAAGCCTGAAGAGACAGAAAATCATCTTTTTTTACACCCGTTCCCATAATTTACCTATCTTTGGCATAGAAACTCTCAGGCAAAACCGATTTTCTCTCCCCCGCACTGAGTTGTGCATGACCTTATTGCATGCATGTAACGACGGGAAACACAGGGGCTTCGAAGCTTCTTGAACCATTTCACGACAAAGTAAAACCGAACCAACATTTGCCGAAAGGCAAATAAACCATAACCTCATTTTTGAGTGTAAAACGCTTTTGCCATGCATCTTTCTACCCTTATAGCACGCGCAGCCGGAATGCTTTTGCTGATCTCGCTGCTACCCCTCCTCAGCCGGGCACAAACCAAAGTTACGGGCCTCATCACCGATGCCGAAAGCGGCGAACCCCTCATCGGCGCCAGCGTGATCGTCAAAGACTCCGGCAACGGAACGGTTACGGATTTTGACGGCAATTTTGAACTCAACATCAAAACGCCCCTGCCGGTTACGCTGCAAATCTCCTACATCGGCTTCCAGCCAACTGAAATCGCCCTCACCGCAGACATGGCTGCCAAACCCCTCAAAGTCGCCCTCGCCGGCGATGCCGTAACCATAGAAACCGTGGAAATCCTCGGCCAGCGCATCTCCGAGAAGCAAAAAGCAGGGCCCCTGACGGTAGAATCCATGGATGCCCTCGCCATACGCGAGACGCCGGCAGAAAACTTCTACGACGGCCTGGGAAACCTCAAAGGCGTGGACATCACGGCCGCCAGCCTCGGCTTTAAAATCATCAACACGCGGGGCTTCAACAGCACCAGCCCCGTGCGCTCCCTGCAAATCATTGACGGCGTGGACAACCAGGCGCCGGGGCTCAACTTCTCGCTCGGAAACTTCCTCGGCTCGCCGGAATTGGACGTGGTGCGGGTGGACCTCATCCAGGGCGCCAGCTCGGCTTTTTACGGGCCCAACGCCTTCAACGGCGTCATTAGCATGGAGACGAAAAACCCCTTTATCCACCGCGGCATCTCGGTAAGCCTGAAAACCGGCGAACGCAATCTGCTCGAAGGTGCCCTGCGCTTTGCCGACCAGTTCACCAACAAAGACGGCCTGCCCTTCATGGCCTTTAAACTGAACTTCTCCTACCTCCAGGCCTACGACTGGGTAGCCGATAATTACACCCCCGTCTATGGCACCCGCACAGACGAAAACAACCCGGGGGGCTACGATGCCGTCAACATCTACGGCGATGAGTACTCCCGCTATTTCGACCTGCGCTCTGTCTCGCCCTGGAGCGATTTTGCAGGCCTGGGGCAATGGCATCGCAACGGCTATCGCGAAGTGGATCTGGTGGACTACAACACCCAAAACTACAAGGCCAATCTGGCCCTGCACTTCCGCACAGCGCCCGACAAGGCCGAAGAATCCCCCGAGCTCATCCTCTCCAGCAGCTTTGGCTCCGGCACCACGGTCTATCAGGGAGACAACCGCTTCAGCCTGCGCGACATTCTCTTTTTCCAGCACCGTCTGGAATTTCGCAAAAAAGACAAATTTTTCCTGCGCGCTTACATGACGCATGACGATGCGGGAAAATCCTTTGACCCCTACTTCACCGCTTTGAAATTGCAGGAAGCCGCCAAAGACAATGTCCAATGGCAAATTGACTACGTCAACTTCTGGCGACTGAACGTCAAACCCGAAATGATCGAGCTGGGCTATCCCGAACTGGAATTCCTGCTCGACGAAGACGGCAACATCGTCTATGACGACAACGGCCTGCCCGTGCTGGTCTTCGACAACGAAGCCGCCCAGCAGTGGCTGACAGACTATGCCGATTCACTGGCTGCCTGGCACGCCCAGGCTGCTGCTGTCGCCAATCAGGGCGGCAACGGCTACCAGGCCTTTATTGAACCCGGAACAGACCGCTTCGAAGAAACCTTTAAGGACATCACCTCCAGAAAATCCAATAGCGAAGAAGGCGGCACCCGCTTTTATGACAAATCCGCTTTGTATCACCTGCACGGAGAGTACAAGTTCACCCCCGGCTTTACAGATGAGTGGGTGGTCGGCGCCAACGCCCGGCTCTATACGCCCATCTCCGACGGCACCATCTTCTACGACACGGCGGACATCCGCATCACCAATTTCGAATACGGGGCCTATACAGGCATCCAAAAGAAAGTCTTAGACAACCGCCTCATTTTTAATGCCGCAGCCCGCTTAGACAAAAACCAAAACTTCAACTACCTGTTTTCGCCGGCTGCATCGGTAGTCTTTAAACCCAGGCCCAACAACTACCTGCGCGTATCTTTCTCCTCAGCCATACGCAACCCCACGCTGACCGACCAGTACCTCTACCTCAATGTAGGCCCCGCCATACTCTCCGGAAACCTGCACGGAGTGGATAGCCTCATCGAAGTGGAGTCCTTCCTCGACTACCTCGGCTCGCAAGTGCGGGATACCCTGCAATACTTCAGCCTTGAGGGCGTGCGCCCCGAAAAAGTGAAAACCATAGAAGCAGGCTATCGCACCACCCTGTGGAACAGCCTCTACTTAGACATGGGCTACTACTTCAACTTCTACCGCGATTTCATCGGCTATCGCATAGGCGTTGACAGCGATTTTGATGAATTTGGCTTTCCGACAGGCACCACGGTCTATCGTTATAGTGCCAATTCCTCCAACAAGGTAACTACCCAGGGCTTTTCCATCGGGCTGAATTATTACTTTGCAGATTACTTCGCTCTCAATGGAAATTACTCCTGGAACAAACTCAACAAATCTTTCCCCGACGACCCCATCATCCCCGCCTTTAACACCCCGGAGCACAAGTTCAACATCGGCCTGTCGGGCCGCAACATGAACATTCGCTTTGGGGGCAAGACGCTGCGGCATGTGGGCTTCAACATCAACTACAAATGGGTACAGGGCTTTTTGTTTGAAGGCTCACCCCAGTTTACCGGCTTCATCCCGACTTATTACCTCGTGGATGCGCAGGTCAACCTGCACGTCAAAAAGTTGCACACCACCTTCAAAGTGGGCGCTTCCAACCTGCTGAACAATCTCCACTACGAAACTTATGGCGGGCCTAACATCGGTCGCCTGGCCTACTTTACCATTTTGTACGAATACAAAAAACTGTAAGGGATAATGATGCAGCAGAGCAAAGACGCTGCCGCATCCGACCTCCGAACATCGAAAAAACGCTATCTTTACCCAATCAGGCGAAGATGCGTTCCTGTGTAAAATCTAATCTGTTCACAAAATTCTTACTTTCATGAAGCAGTTTAACTCTTTTTTACTGACCCTTTTTCTTGTACTCAGTACAAGCGCTTTGCTGCAGGCACAGCAGCGCTACATTGACGAAATCTTCACGGATGTGGATGTTACCTACGACATTACCTATGGCGTCAATGCCACGGTATTGTATTTTAGCGTAGTCGGCGAAGCCGTCCCCGAAGAACTGAAAATGGACGTTTACGAACCTGCCAACGACGATTTGGAAGAACGCCCGCTCATCATTTTGGCACATACCGGCAACTTCCTGCCCCAGCCCGATTTTTGCCAGGTCATCGGTCGCCGCGATGAGGAATTCATCGTAGATATGGCCATGCGTTTGGCACGTATGGGCTACGTAGTGGCAGTCATAGACTATCGCTACGGCTGGAATCCTTTAGCCACAGCTCAGGAAGAACGCGTATATACCCTCATCAATGCGGCCTACCGCGGCATTCAGGATTTGCGCACCTGTATTCGTTATTTCAGAAAGGATGCAGCCGAAAACGGCAACACCTATGGCGTGGATGTCAACAGAATCACAGCCATGGGCGATGGCACAGGCGGCTACATCACCCTGGCCGCTGCCTCTTTGGACGATTATATCGAAATCGTACTCCCCAAATTCACCATTGAAGTGGGCGGCATCCCCATACCTATGGTCATCGAGTCTATCAATGGCGATATTTACGGCACCTCCACAGGTATTGCTCCTGCCGGCACCTCCTTCCCCGAAGGCGATACACTTTGTTACCCCAACCACGTGGGTTATGACTCCGACTTCCATCTCTCCGTAAACTTCGGAGGAGCCCTCGGAGATACCTCCTGGATTGATGAGAACACCGTGCCTACCATCTCCTTTCAGAATCCCTACGACCCCTATGCTCCCTACATGGAGGACATTCTGGTCGTACCTACCACGGGCGACCTGATTGTAGAAGTACAGGGCGCTTACACCGTACAAGCCAAAATGGCTGAACTGGGCCTCAACGATGTCTTCG
>JALVES010000087.1 GCA_027030635.1 Saprospiraceae bacterium
ACGAGCTGCTCGAATGGATGCAACAAAGCGAAGAGGGGATATGAGAATAGTGAAATTGCGTTTTTGTAATTTGCATGCTTTAAAAGGCGAATTTGAATTAAATTTCGACGCCCCGCCTTTTGAGGGGACAGGCCTTTTTGCCATTACCGGAGATACGGGCTCGGGCAAGAGCACTTTGTTGGATGCGATTACCCTGGCACTGTACGGGAGCATTCATCGCTATCGCTACAACAAGGTTAGGACGGAAGAAGTGATGACCCATGGCGCCGGCGAGTGTTGGGCCGAGGTGGAGTTTGAAGTGCCACAGGGCCTTTTTCTGGCTCGCTATGAGCGCCGTCGTGCAAGGGGAAAGGCAGAAGGTCGCCTGCAAGCTCCACGGCGCATCCTGAGTCGCAGGGAAAAAGGGGAGTGGTTGCCCATAGCGGATAAACACAAGATTTTCGACGAGCAGATCGAAGCGCTTACCGGTCTGGATTTTGATCGCTTTACCCGCTCGGCGCTTTTGGCACAGGGCGATTTTGCCGCTTTTCTGAGAGCAAAAAAAGACGAACGCAGCGCTTTGTTAGAGCAAATTACAGGCACGCAGGTTTATTCGGACATTTCCGAGGCCTGCTTTAAACGCTACAAAGAAGAAGGGAAAAAATTGGAGCTGCTTCGTCAACAGCAGGCTGCTCTTCAACTGCCAACAGATGAACAGCAAAAAGAAATGGCGGCTCGCCTGAAGCAGCTCGAACGAGATATAGAGAGCCTGGCCAAACAGCGGGAAATTTTGCAGCGGCAGTCCGATTCGCTGAAGCGTTTGCAGCAATTGCAGGAGGCAGAGGCTGAACTGCTCAAGCGAAAGGAAAAACACCAAAGAGAAAAAGAAAAATTCATCGCTCAGGAACAACGCCTCAAGGCTCACGAACGGGCCGCAGGCTTGCAAGCCGAATTGCAGACACTCAGACATCTGGAGGAACAGCAAAAACAGCAAGAGCAAAAGAACGCTTCTCTTAAAAAAGAATGGCAGGCTTTGGAAAAAGATTGTACGCACACTGTGAGCCTGCTGGGAAAAGTCGAAAAGCAGTTGAGCGAAGCCCGCAAATCCTTCGAAGAGAAAAAAGCATTGTTGGCGGAAGCGCAGCGCTTAGATGATCAGATAATTCATTTGCAGACTCAGGCAGCTGATTTGAAAAAGCGCTATGACACAGCCTTTCGGCAAATGCAGGAGCAACTTGAAAAAGTGGATGCCCTGAAGAAAAAACGCGCTGCTCTGCAAGCGGAGGAAGAAAGCATTCTGCAATTGTTGGAAAAGCAAAAGCGCTTGGAATTGTATTTAGACAAAGAACTGTTTTTGAAGGCTGAGTTGGAGCGCTATGTGAAATTGTTGAAGGAGGGCGAATCCCTTGCACAACAAGAGCAGGAGCTTTTGGCTGAGCAAAACCGTCTGGCCGGGCAGTTGGAAGCGGCCGCTTCGGAAATCAGTCAGCGGGAAGCGGCTTTGCAGCGGCGGGAGGCTGATTTGGCCGGGCGTTTTGGCGCCGCTTTTGTCAGCGATGCCTGGCTGTGGCTGAAAGCTTTGGACGACCGTCTTCTAAATCACGAGCGCGGAGATATACCGGCGGCTGATGCCCCTGAGCTGTACGCCCAAAGGGAAGCTGCAGCAGCGCTTTGGGCCGATTGGAAGCGAGAGCGCGAAGAATTGCGCGAACTGCGCATCCAACGCGAACCTTTGCAGGCAAAATCAGAGCAAAAGCGCTGGGAGCTCCGGGCTTTGGAAGAAAAGCTGCAGCTTTTGCGGAAGCAGGCCGACAAGTTGCAAAAACAGTTGCGCGAAGCCATCGGAAAGGCTGACGAGAATATATATGGAAAAGCCCTGTGTGATGCCGTGCAAAAATTTGGCGAAAGCCTGAAATCCTTCCGCGATCAGCAAAAAAAACGGGAAAAGCTGCAATTGGAAATTCGCGATGCCGACAGAGAGCTACCCCATTTGGCGAAAGCCGCAGAAGAAAAACAAGCTGCCAAAGAGGCCTTGCAACAGGAATTAAAAAAGGCTGAGGAGGCCATGTCTTCACTTCGCCTCCAACGGCAGAAATTGCTGGGGACGCGGGCCGTGGATGAGGTGCGAACTGAGCTGGAAAACGGCTTGAAAAAACTGCAGGCCGAAGTGGAAAAACTGGGCCAAAAAAAGGCCGCCGATGAGGCCCGGCTGGCCGAAATGCAAAAACAGCTGCAGCTTGCCGGGCGCGAAGAAACGCAAACCCGCAAAGCCGTAGAAGAAAAAGAACATGCCTTAAAACAGTCTGCAGTCAAATTGGGCTTTGATGGCCTGGAAGCTCTGCAGGCAGCCTTGTTGAGTGCGGGAGAGCGGGAAGCCCTTCGGCAAAAAGCCGTAACTTTGCGAGAGGAAGAAATTCGCCTGCAAGAACAATTGAGTAAAATAAAAAATGATGTTGAATTACTGTCTGAGGAGCTTGAAAAATTGGTTCCTGAGGAGATTCTCTCGGCTTTCAGGCGCTGTCAACAGGAATACAACAGCGCTTTGGAAGAGCGGGGCAGGCTGGTGCAGCAACAGCATCACTGGCAACAGTTGGCAGCTCAACACAAAGCGTTGAGCAAGTCTCTGAAGCAGCAGGAGAAGGAATACGCCCGCTGGCATGCGCTCAACGAGTTAATTGGCTCTGCCGACGGGAAGAAATTTCGGACGTTTGCGCAGATGCTCACCCTTCGGCGTTTGGTGTCGCTGGCCAATCAGCATTTGCTGCGGTTTAATCCCCGCTATCTGCTGTATGCGCGTCCTGAGAGTGAGGAGTTGGAATTGGATATTGTGGATACCTATCAGGCCGACCGTAGGCGCTCTGTTTTTACACTTTCGGGAGGAGAGAGTTTTTTGGCCAGTCTGGCCCTGGCTCTCGGGTTGTCGGATATGGTGGGGCGGCGTGCGCAGATTCGCTCGCTATTTATAGATGAAGGTTTTGGCAGCTTAGATGCCAATGCCCTCGATCAGGCGCTTTCCGCTTTGGAGCAATTGCAAAGCAGCGGCAAGATGATTGGGCTGATCTCTCATGTGCGGGCTTTGCGGGAGCGCATTCCCGTGCAGGTTGTTTTGCGGAAGCTGGGAGGCGGGGTGAGTGATTTAGAAATAGTGGGGTAACTTATAATTCGTTGGCTATAACAGACAAACCAATTTTAACTACATCCTGCAGGTAGGCCTCCAGATTTTTTTCCGTTTGGCTGTGTAATTGTTTTTCAAGAGAAATGGTATATGGCTTGAGGTCTATGGGAATGTCTTGCACGACTTCTTTGCCGGGAGTTTGATCGCTGAATTTGAGAAAAGCTCCAATGGCTATGACTGAATCAGAATATCCGTAGTGGTGAATGCTTATCACAATATCATACCTTTTTTCTTTTGAACCTGTGTTGACGGATAGCTTAAACCAGCAACTCGGCAAGTTTTTGTTGAAAAAATAGCTATGTTTGTTGGCGTACTCAATAATTTCAGGGGTATAGAGATGAGCATTCTTTTCACTTGGATATTGGGAACTCATTTCGATATGTACTTTTTCTTTTGGAAGAGTTTTGAGCAAACCTTCTTGTATATTTTTTACTATTTGAGCTGTTTTTTGAAGCACTAAATCTCTGTGTTGGTTGATCAGGTTTTTTCTTTTTTCTTTTTGTTGATCTGTGAGGTTTTCTATTTTCTCTTTGAGTATTTCTGCTGCTTCTTCCAGTGATTCTGCTTTCGTGGGAATATTTAGGGCGGCTTCTATATTTCGCCTTTGAATTTTACTAAAGAAAGTTACGAGGGGATTGAATTGTCCTTTGTCGGCCTCTTCGAGCGCTTTGATGTATTCCGGTTTTTCTTCTCGCAAAATATTGAGCGGGAATAGGTTGTGCTTAATCAGGATCAAGCTTGTCAGCAATCTTGCGATTCTTCCGTTTCCATCCTGAAAGGGATGTATTTGGGTAAAAGCATGGTGGAACCAACTTGCTATGATGATGGGGTGTATTTTCTTTTTTTCCAGATTTTGGTAGATTGAGATGAGCTTTTCAATTTCAGCATCAACATGGACAGGCGGGCAATACTCAAAAGTCGTTCCATCTTCGCGTTTGGGATTGTTGGGATGTTCTTTAAATTTACCTTTCAGGACTTTTACTTTTACAGTTTTACCGAGGGCATTTACGGCAAAGGTATGGGTCTGATGTTGTAAGATGAGTTGGTGCAATTCAAGTATGAAAGATTTTGTTATCGGTCTGTTGTTTTTGACCATGTCGAAGATGAAGTCCATAGCTTCGAAGTGGGATTTTAAATATCCCATCAGTTGGGCAGGGGGGATGTTGGTGTCGTTGTGGCTGAGAAAGCTTTCTACGAAGCCTTCTTTGATGAAGGTTTGAGTGATGCCTTCACTCAGGTCATAGAGTTTTTCGAGTATGCCGGTTTCAATGGCATGTTGGCGCTTAAGTCTGTTGAGGAAGTCTTCGTACTCTTTGTTGCCCTTTTCAAGTTCTTTTCTCTTTTGAAACCAACTTGCGGCGAGTTCGTCAACCAGAGAGGTGTCTGTTGCTGTCCACTCCTCGCTGAATGCTATGG
>JALVES010000088.1 GCA_027030635.1 Saprospiraceae bacterium
TTTCGCTTAGACATGTCATGTCTATAAGACATGACATGTCTGTGGCACCCCATTTAAAAGCAACTCCACTGTTTTTTCAAACAATAAACCAACAACCACCCCCTCCCCACCCCCAAATCTTAACAAACAATCCCAAGCCCGTTTCGGCGTTTTGAAGGAGATTTTGAGTATAAACACACATC
Organism: Saprospiraceae bacterium; assembly: GCA_027030635.1. GTDB lineage: Bacteria > Bacteroidota > Bacteroidia > Chitinophagales > Saprospiraceae > WGBN01. The sequence continues at coordinate 183 of JALVES010000088.1, forward strand.
TATGCGCGCCTTTACACCCATAAACGACCAAAAACCTGCTAAACTGCGTCTCTTGCTGCTTGCAACCTGCCTGCTTTGGGGCCTGAATCTCCGGGCTCAGACCTCTACCCTGCCCATCGGGGGCTGGCGCAGCCATTTTTCCTACCACCAGGCCATAGACGTAGCGCAGAGCGACAATTACGTGTATCTCGCCACACCCTGGGCCCTGCTGGTCGTGGACAAGAGCGATGGCTCCAAATTTAAGATGGACAAGATCAATGCCCTGAGTGAAACCGGTGTGCAGAAGGTCGCCTACAACCGCGAAGGCAAAACGCTCATGGTCGTTTACACCAACAACAAAATAGACCTGCTGCACGACGGGCAGCTCATGACCCTCTTCGACCTGCAAAACTTCAATGCCATCTCGGGCGATAAGGAAGTACTCGAAATTTTCATGGACGGGCCCGACAGGGCTTATCTGGCCACCAACTTTGGCGTTGCGCTGCTCGATCTGAACAAGCAGGAATTCACCTTTACCACCTTTACCGATCAGACGGTGTTCGACCTGGCCATTTATCAGGGCATGCTGTATGCGGCCATGGAAGACGGGCTTTATCGCGTCAATCCGGAGCACCCCTTCATCGAAGACTTCGGGCAGTGGGAGCGGCTGGATGAAAGCAGCGGATTTCCCTCCGATTACACTGCCCGGGCCCTGGCCTCCTTCAACAGTAAGCTGTACGTCGGCACAGATGACGACATCTTCAGCTTCGACGGACAAACGGCGGCCTCCATCTACTCCATTTCCGGCTTTGAACTCATCTTTCTCACCGAAGGCCCCACCCGTCTCATGGCGGGTTTTGACAAGCCCGGCAGCATTTCGGAAGGGAAGGTGCTCTACTTCCAGCCCGATGAGAGCTATACGCCCGCCCCCGACTGCCTGCACCGCCCGCGCGCCGCTGAGGAAGACGAGCAGGGCAACGTCTGGTTCGCCGATTTGTGGGGCTCGATTTATGTGCATTATGCAGGCGATGAGAGTTGCTCCACGATCAACTACAATTCGCCTTCCACGCATTACGTCTATTCGCTCACCCTTTCGGGAAATGAAGTCTGGGTCGCCACCGGCGGCGTCAAAAGCAACTGGAACGTGCTCCTGCGCGAAACCGGCCTGCTGCAACTCAAAAAGGGCGTCTGGCTGACCCACGACCAATACACACATCCGGAATTGGCCGGCTCCTACGACTTCCTCCAAGTCTTGCCACATCCCGACGGAGAAACGGTCTATGCAGCCTCCTTCTACAACGGGCTGTACAAATACGATGGCGAAAGCTTCTTCCTCTACAACAAAGACAACTCTCCCCTCCAGACGCACCCCGCCGACACCTTCCACACCCGCGTTGCAGGGATTGCATTTGACGAAAGTCAAAACCTCTGGATCAGCAACAACTACTCCCCCACGCCCATTTGCGTACTCAAAGCCGATGGCGAATGGCAGTGCTTCAACACGGCCTGCGGCAACCAATCGGTAACCCATCTCACCATTGACCAAAACGGCTACAAGTGGTTTTCGCTCAACGAGGCAAATGCCGGCCTGCTGGTTTTCGATGAAGGCAATCTGGACGATCCCGAAGACGACCGCTGCCGCGTCATCTCCACCTCCAACAGCCTGCTGCCCGACAATACCGTCAACTGCATAGCCGTGGACCTCGATGGCGAAGTCTGGGCAGGTACCACCAAAGGCCCCATTGCCTTTGCCTGCGGCGACGACCCCTTCAACGAATCGCTCTGCCAGGGCAACAAAAGCATAGGCGAACTCGACGACTTCGGAGCCTACCTCTTAGAAACCGAAAACATCCTCTCCATCGCCATTGACGGCGCCAACCGCAAGTGGTTTGGTACCGAAAACGGAGCCTTCCTCCTCTCTCCCGACGGCAAGGAACAGCTCGCCCATCTCACAGCCGAAAACAGCCTGCTGCCAGACAACACGGTCATTGACATTGAAATTGACCCCAAAACGGGAGAAATCTGGTTTGCCACCAATGCCGGCATCGTCCTCATGCGGGGCGAAGCCATTGAAGGTGGCCAGGTCAACGAGCCTGTGGCCAATGTCTTTCCCAATCCCGTGCGACCCGAGTACGAGGGGCCCATCGCCATCAGCGGCCTGGCCCGCGATGCCAACTTCAAAATCACCGACCTCAACGGCCGCCTCATCTACGAAGGCACCGCCCTCGGAGGCCAGGCCATCTGGGACGGACGCGACTACAACGGCCGCAGAGCCTCCACAGGCGTCTATCTGGTCTTCAGCACCAGCGAACTCATCTTCGGCAAACCCGATACCCTCGTAGCCAGAATCGTGTTCATCGAATAACCCCCAACAGTCAAAAATCCTTACCTTTGCGGCTCAAAGCGCTACACCATTTGGCGAAAGCCAAAATACAAAAGCCGCAGCCATGAACATGAGCTTTAAAATATACAACAGCCTCAGCCGTAAGAAGGAAGAGTTCAAGCCCCTGCACGAAGGATTCATCGGCATTTATGTCTGCGGCCCTACGGTATATAGCGATGTGCATCTCGGCAATGTGCGCACTTTCATCTCCTTCGACCTCATCACGCGCTACATGCGCCATCTCGGATACAAGGTGCGCTACGTGCGCAACATCACGGACGTCGGCCATCTCGAAGGCGATGCCGACACCGGCGCAGAAGACAAAATCGGCAAAAAGGCACGGCTCGAGCAACTGGAGCCCATGGAAATTGTGGAGCGCTACACCCTGGGTTTTCACGATGTTATGCGCATGTTCAATGTGCTTCCGCCAAATATTGAACCCCGTGCCACGGGCCACCTCATCGAGCAGATCGAAACCGTCAAAGAAATCCTCAAGCGGGGATATGCCTATGAAGTCAATGGCTCGGTCTATTTCGACACCCTCAAGTATGCGGAAGAAACCGGCAAATACGGCGAACTCTCCGGCCGCAAAATCGAAGAGCTCATAGCCCTCAGCCGCGAAGACCTGAAAAACCAGGACGAAAAGCGCCACCCCTCCGATTTCGCCATCTGGATAAAAGCCGACCCCTCCCACCTCATGCGCTGGCCCTCGCCCTGGTCGGTGGGATTCCCCGGCTGGCACTTGGAGTGCTCCGTGATGAGCACCAAATATCTGGGAGAGACTTTCGACATCCACGGTGGCGGCTCAGACCTGAAATTCCCCCATCATGAAAACGAAATTGCCCAAAACTACGGCGCCTGCGGCCACGCTCCGGCGCGCTACTGGATGCATACCAACATGCTGCTGATGAACGGCCGCAAAATGTCCAAAAGCGACGGCAACACCATCACGCCCTTAGAACTCATCAGCGGAAACAGCCCGCACATCAGCAAGGGCTACCACCCCATGGTCATCCGCTTCTTCATGCTGCAATCGCACTACCGCAGTACGCTCGACCTCTCCGACGAAGCCCTGCAGGCCGCCGAAAAAGGATTCAAACGCCTCATGGAAGCCCGACGCCACCTGCTCGACATGAAGCATCCGGGCCGGGGAGAAAAAGGCGAACTCGACAGCGAAATCAACCGCCTGCTCGACCAGGTCTATGAAGAAATGAGCGACGACTTCAACGCCCCCAAAGCCCTGGCCCGCCTCTTCGAACTCGTCAATCGCATCAACGCCCTCAAAGGCGGACAAGCCTCCTTCGAACAACTCACGCCCGAGACCTTCCAACGGCTACAGCAAACCTTCCCCGCCTTCATCAGCGATGTGCTGGGCCTGGAAGACCCCACCGACAAAGGCGGCTCCGGCCAGGCCGAACTGCTCCACAAACTCATCGAGCTGCTCATCGAACTGCGCCAAAAAGCCCGCCAGGAAAAAAACTGGGCCATGTCGGATTTCATCCGCGACGCACTCAAAAACATGGGCGTAACCCTAAAAGATAGCAAGGACGGGACGGAGTGGGTGTTGGAGTGAGTAAAAGATTCACATCTTCCATATAGCCTTTGCCCATTTGGCCATTTGCTCCTGACGCTGATTTAAGGCTGCAATATTCCACTCTTCATACCTCAGCAAGTCCTGAGTAAGTTTGAATTGACTGGTCTGATACAAAACTTTCTTCTCTTCAAAAGGCTTATCGCCGGCTTCTCTGTTCTTGCCAACTTCCAAAAGTGTGTAATTGCCAAGGCGGTGTACGTATTTCTCAGAGCTCCCGGCAAAAAACTCATTCCAGTTTTCACCATAGTGCTCCGGCAAAATATGCTCTATGATAAAAGTAGCATCTGTGTAGTGATAACCCTTTCCTGCAAGCTGATTTTCAATTTTCGTCAAGATGTATTTGACAAGCCGCCTGTTTCTGCCTCCGGTGGAGATGGATTTTGTCGTAAAAGCATTCACAAAATCTTCATCA
>JALVES010000089.1 GCA_027030635.1 Saprospiraceae bacterium
ACACTAAACACTCAAGAAATCTGCGCCCACCCCCTAACCTTCATCGCCATGCTGTCGAGATAGCTTTTCAGCACGGCATGTTCGGGTTTTTGCAGATCGGGGTCTGCCTCGAGGATTTTGATGGCAATTTGGCGGGCGGTTTGGAGGATGTGCTGGTCGGTGGCGATGTTGGCGATGCGGAAATCCAGCAGGCCGCTTTGGCGGGTGCCTTCGATATCGCCCGGGCCGCGCAATTCTAAATCCACTTCGGCGATTTTGAAGCCGTCCTGACTGGCGACCATGGTTTGCAGGCGCTTTTTGCTGTCGTTGCCGAGCTTGTTGCCGGCCATGAGGATGCAAAAAGACTGCTCGGCCCCGCGCCCCACGCGGCCGCGCAACTGGTGCAACTGCGACAGGCCGAAGCGCTCGGCATTTTCGATGACCATCACGCTGGCATTGGGCACGTCCACGCCCACTTCGATCACCGTGGTGGCTACCAGGATGTCGGCCTCGCCCTTGGCAAAGCGCTGCATTTCGCGCTCCTTGTCGGCGGGTTTCATGCGGCCATGCACCACGGCAATGGCGTACTCGGGCGCGGGAAACTCGCGGCTCATGGCCTCCACGCCCTGCTCTAAGTTGAGCAAATCCAGCTTCTCGGATTTTTCAATCAGCGGATACACCACATAGACCTGGCGGCCGCGCTTGATCTCCCGCTTCAAAAAGCCAAACAGCCGCAGCCGGTGGTGCTCCGTCCAGAGGATGGTTTTGATGGGCTTGCGCCCGGGCGGCAACTCGTCAATGACGGAGGTGTCCAAATCGCCGTAAAGCGTCATGGCCAGCGTCCGCGGGATGGGCGTGGCCGTCATCACCAGCACGTGGGGCAGGCCGCGGGGGTTTTTCTTCCACAGCCGCGCCCGCTGGGCAACGCCGAAACGGTGCTGTTCATCAATCACGGCCAGGCCAAGGTTTTGAAACTGCACCGACTCCTCCAGCAAGGCATGGGTACCCACGATGAAGTGCAAGTCGCCCGCAGCCAAAGCCGCGAGAATCTGCTTGCGCTGCCGCCCCTTCACGCTGCCCGACAAAAAGGCCATGCGAATGCCCAGGCCCTGCAGGTATTTGCTCAGAGACTGGTAGTGCTGCTGTGCCAAAATCTCCGTCGGCGCCATCAAAGCGGCCTGAAAGCCGTTGTCCACCGCCAGCAGCATGGACATCAGGGCTACCACGGTTTTTCCGCTGCCCACATCGCCCTGCAGCAGGCGGTTCATCTGGCGCCCCGAACCCAGGTCGCGGCGTATTTCCTTCATCACCCGCTTTTGGGCGCCCGTCAGCTCAAAAGGCAGGTTTTCGCGGTAAAAGCGGTTGAAGTAGTCGCCCACTTTTTCAAAGACGAAGCCGCGGTTTTTCGCTATGCGTATGCGCTTGATCTGCAGCAAGCGCAGTTGATGAAAGAAGAGCTCTTCAAATTTGAATCTGGCTTGCGCCAAATGCAGTTCTTTCGCACTCGCCGGGAAGTGTATTTGCCGAAAGGCCAAAAAACGCGAAGGCAGTTTGAGCTTCTCAAGCAGATAAGAAGGCAGGTTGTCGGGCAGGTCTTCCGGACTCAGCTTGTCCAACAGCGCCTGCATCATCTTGCGGCGAAGTTTCTGTTCCACACCCGCCTGATTCAGCTTTTCTGTGGAGGAGTAAACCGGCTCTAAGGTCGCCGCCGGTTTGGCATTTCGTTGCACGGCTTCGATATCGGGATGCGGGATGCTCCAGCGGTTGTTAAAGCGCTGCAGCCGTCCGAAAACAATGTATTCCCTGCCCGTCATCAGCCGGTCTGCAAACCAGTCTATCCCCCGAAACCAGACCAGCTCGAGGGAGCCCGTGCTGTCGCGCAACACGGCCGTCAAACGCCGGCTGCGCCCGCGCCCGCTCACCTCCACGCGCCGCAACACGCCCCGCAACTGCACCTCAGCCCCCGCTTCCTGCAAATCGCCGATCTTGTGGAAAACCGTCCTGTCCACATAGCGGTAAGGCAACTGCCACAGCAGGTCGCGGAAAGTGCGCACACCCAGTTCCTTCTCCAACAGCTCCGCCCGCTTGGGGCCGACTTTGGGCAGGTAGGTAATGGCCGTGTCTAAGATGGGTTTCACAACTGCAAAATTGCGCTTTTTATGGCTTTCTCACACATCGTTTTTCTTCTTCCGCTTCGGCGCCCGCCTGCGGACGGAAATTTCCAAATCCTGCAACTTGCGGCCCAAGACATCGTCTTTGGCCACCTGCAAAAGGTCTTGGTCCAGGCCCAGCACCCGCAGCACTTCGAGGTAATTGCCAATGCCCACGCCCGGCTCCCCCCGCTCTATGGCCGCCAAAGTGGGCCTGCTGATGCCCGCCCGCTCCGCCACCTGCTCAGCGCTCAGCCGCCGACGTAAACGGGCCAGGCGTATGTTCTCGCCCAGAGTCTCCAGAATGCGCCTCAAACGAGGCAGCATTTTTCGTTTTTTCCTTGCCATTTCATGTCGTTTTTACAAAAAAATCAACCCCACAAAAATGCTCCGGCTTTTTCTTCCTGCTCCCTTAAGGGTATGCCGTACCTTCTCGCAACATTCCTCCAACGACTGACACTCGCCCTGACTTCCCCGATGATTTTTTCCGGCTCCCTGTCGTCCTTAAAAAAATAAGGTATGATTTCTCTTGCCAAATCTATATCCAGAGCATGGTCCGTTTCCGTAATGTTCAGACAAAGCCCGGAGCTGTTTTCCTGTGGATTCATGTCGTAGGCAGGAGACAGCCGCCAGCCCTCATCGGTGAGCAAAAAACCGTGATTGCGCAAATGATCATCTGTATTGGAAATGCCGATGTAAAAAACAATGCGCCTCCACAATTCCTTTAAATCCTCCTCCACACGGGCTCCGTGATTTTCAATAAACTCTGCCAGCTCCAGATAGCTGACTCCCGAAAGTTTGTCGTCTCCATCCGTATAACCCAACTGCGTTATGGCCGAAGAAAAGTGTATGCGGGCACCCTTGACAGTCCTGTCAAACCTCTTTGTCAGAAAGGTATGATGCCTTCCGGCAAATTTTCTACCCATTGCAGGCGCTACCCTTAAGCCGGCTCCGCGTGCCAGTTCCCAGGCCACCATTTCCCAGGCGCCCACATCACAGGAATCGCTTCTGCTCGGGAATTTAGCAATCCACAAGGCGCCCTCTCTGTCCTGAACACTGGCCTTAGGCCGGGCGCCACCGAGAGAAGAGCCGGGCGCCATCAGCATGTTCAACCAGGCCAGATACTCCGGTTCATCCACCGAGGCATCCTCCTCCAATCGCAGACTAATCTGCTCCAAAGCAGCAAGAGACGTCCAGGGCGGCACCGAAAAACCATCCTCATCAGCGAGGAAAGGGCCATCCTCTTCAAACTTAAAACGCAGTGCACCCATGCGCAAAAAATCCTGCACCCCGAGCAGATAGTCAGTCTCAAACAACTTCCGGGCTTTCCTGCCCTCTTTGCGAGCCAGGGCAGCCTCTCGCCGGTTCATCAACACCCGCCCCCAATGATCCGGCGCAGAATCCATGAACAAACCGAAATTGGCTTTCTCTCCCTCAGGCAAATACTGCAAGCCCCGATACAACTGAATATCCGGGTCCAACAAAACCGCATAGTCCGACAACAACCAGCTTTCCTCGTACTCAAACGAAAAAATCTCCTTCCCCCTCAGGCGCTGAACGTGCAAAATCCCCATACAAACAGGCCGCTCCATCGGCGCCCAATGGGCATAAACCAATATGTCTTTTCGATCACTCATGCATCTGTTTGGCTTGCTTTCGCAAAATAAGTAAAAATATTCTTTACAAAGGTACAACTTTTCGTTAAATAAAATAGAGTTTATAATGGAGGATGGAAAATGGAGAATGGAAAATTAAAAATGGAAAATGATCTCTCCGTGAATACTCCGTGAGCGCCGCGCACTCCGTGGTGAGTCTAATCCGTATTCCAGTCATGGTTCGGCTACGATTGTTACGCCCGTCATGTCTTTGTTTCTCGCTAAAACGCGAAGAGCATAGGGCTCTCTTAGAAAGTGTAATTCAACGTCCATAGCTATTTTCCTCTGCAAGATTCGGCCAAAAAGACGCTAAGAAGCCCGTCTCCAGACAAACGCCCGGCTCCGCGAGCTCGGGCTTACGCCGCGAGCCGGAATATATCGGGCTTCGACAGAGCTCAGCCGCCTCCTTACGGGCTTGAGCTCGTTTCCAAGCATGGCTGAGGTACAATTGTCACGTTCATCACGTTCATCACGTTCGATCCGCTCCCCGATCTTCCGCTTCCGCTCCAGCTCGGGGATCGGAGAGAGGCATCACGTTCGTTACGTTCATCACGTTCATCACGCTCATCACGTTCGATCCGCTCCCCGATCTTCCGCTTCCGCTCCAGCTCGGGGATCGGAGAGAGGCATCACGTTCGTTACGTTCGTCACGTTCATCACGTTCATCACGTTCGTTACGTTCGTTACGTTCGTTACGCTCACCGTCAGCCGTATCGTACGCGCGCTAAAGCACGCGGTACTGATTGAGGG
>JALVES010000090.1 GCA_027030635.1 Saprospiraceae bacterium
AACGAACACAGCCCCCGCATCAGCGACGGCCTGGAACTGCTGCCCTGGAGAAACTTCCTTGAGAGGTTGTGGAATACTGATTCATTAGAGCTTCTTTAAACAATGAACCATTGAGCGTAGCATTCCACAAAAAGTTGTATTTTTGGAATCGGAAATTCCAAAAATGCAGCAAAAATGGCAACTTACTTTCCAAGATTCTTCAAGCCGCCTGGGCAGAGCTTCTTTTTATTTGGGCCTCGCGGCACGGGAAAAACTACCTTTCTCAGGCATCATTTTCCCGACGCCTTGTGGATTGACCTGCTGAGGCCGGAGGTTCATCGCAGATATCTCGCCCGTCCGGAACGCCTGCGCGAACTGACGGATGCCCGGCCCGGGCAACTAACTGTAGTGATAGACGAAGTGCAAAAGGCACCCAATCTGTTACCCGTAGTACATGGCCTCATCGAAGAGCGCCAAGTCGGAAAGGAAGAGCAAAAACTACGCTTCGTCCTCACGGGGTCCAGCGCCCGGAAGCTCAAAAAAACTGGCGTGAACCTGCTTGCCGGCAGGGCTTTATACAAGACTTTTCACCCCTTTTTGTTTTCAGAATTGCCTTTTGCGTATCCCATGGAAAAAGCCCTTCGATTTGGCATGTTGCCTCTCGTCTTGCAGGCTCCCGAACCCGAACAAACCTTAGATGCCTACGTTTCGCTCTACATCAGAGAGGAAGTCCAATACGAAGGTCTGGTGCGTCATGCAGGACATTTTTCCAGATTTTTGGAAGCAGTGAGCTTTTCCCACGGCCAGTTGCTGAACCTTAGCAACGTGGCCAGGGATTGCGAAGTCAATCGAAAGACTGTTGAAAATTACGTGCAAATCCTCGAAGACGTTTTGCTGGCCTTTAAACTTCCATCTTTCGGCAAGCTCAAGACTGCGCCCTTCAACAAAAAAGCCAAACGCAAACTGCAGGCTCACCCCAAATTTTACTTCTTCGACACAGGTGTTTTCCATACCCTGCGCCCCAAAGGCCCCTTAGACAAGCCGGAAGAAATAGCCGGAGCAGCCTTAGAAGGCCTGGTCGCACAACAATTGCGAGCCTGGAATGCCTGCAACAGCAAGCCTTTCAACTTGTATTTCTGGCGCAGCCGAAGCGGTCTGGAAGTTGACTTCATCCTCTATGGCGAAAAGGGGTTTTACGCCATCGAAGTGAAAAACAGCGCCAAACTCAAACCCGAGCACCTCAAATCTCTGAACGCCTTTAAAAAAGACCACCCACAGGCCCAAACCCTCCTGCTTTATCGCGGCAGCGAACGCCTGAAAATCCAGGGGCACCTCTGCCTGCCCTGTGAAACATTTTTCGCAGAGCTGCTCCCCGACCGTCCCCCCATATAAAAGAAGTGCCGGCTTCTTCAGCCGGCACTTTTCCCTCAAAACCCGCAGCCGATGGGCGAACCCGGCGGCAAAGGCATGGATGGCATTTGCCGAAAGGCGCAGCCTTGAGCCTGTCGAAAGGCGCAGCCTTGAGCCTGCCGAAAGGCGCAAGGATCGTCCAGATAGCGGAAAATCTGCTCCACAATCCAGGTCTCATGGGCCTGCTCATTGCGCGAAGAGAAAGCGGGAAGCCCCCTGAAGTGGCACAAAGCCGGATTGTCGGTAATGACCGAACTGTTTTGCCGGCCGGCAGTGGGATAAACCAGTCGCCTCAACACCAGATCCTCAGCTATGGCGGCCACCTGGGGATTGACGTCTTTGGAAGCGGCCACTTGCAACAAATGCACAATCAGGCTCTTTTGGACGAGCATTTTGATTTCGGCATCTTCTTCCGTAGATGCATCTTTGCTGAAGACCTGTTTTAACACATAACGCAAGTAATCTTCCGCCGACCACACATCTTTGTGATAGATGCTCATCTGGTGCATGCGGGAAAGGCGATGTGGGTTGAGCATCAGGTCGAAGGTATGGTCTATGAGGGCTTTCTGAGCAGCCATGGGGTCAAAGAGCCCGCCCGACCAGCCTTTGAAAAATTCGCGGTCGCGCTCGTAGCCGGGAGGTGGGGGAGGCATCCACTCCAAAAGACTGTCGGGAAAGCCCAGCACGCGCAAACTCAGCGTGCCCAACAGGGCATCGGCAGCTTCCTGCTGGCGTTCTTGCGGCAACGGGCGCAAAATGAGTTGGCCGTCTCCCTTAACGGCATAGCTGTACTCCACCCCTCCAATCAATTTCGATACAGCCTCCGTCTGATAGCGATGCATGGCGTAAACCGGCACAAAAATCCGCTCTAATTCGGACATGGGCATGCCGGGTGGGAGGTTGCCTTCTCCCAAGTGCCGCAGGGCCTTTTCCCGTACTTCGAGCAGGCGCTCCAGCTCGGCTACGGGATCGGAGCCGTTGTCCCAGAGGTGGGCGCAGGGATGCATGCCATCGGCAGGGCGGGCGGCCTCATCGCTGATGTAGTGCAAGCCGGAAGCCAGCGTTTCCCGCAGAACGGACTGCAACACCGCTTCTTTGTCGGCTCCCTCAGGCAGAGGCGTGTAGCCATAGGCAATGGCCCGCAAATCCCAGGCGCCGAGGCCCGCATCATAAGCGCTGTCCGTAGAGAGCTGTCCCGACTCGTCTATGGTTACATAGGGGTGCGGGTAGTCCATGACTGAAGCGCGGCCGTCGCAGGAAGCGGCGAAGTTGTGTGCCAGGCCCAGCGTATGACCTACCTCGTGGGCAGCCAGTTGCCGCAGGCGGGCGAGGGCCATTTCTTTGGCTTTCGCCAAATGGGATGGGTCTTCGCCATACAAGGCCAGCAGCCCCTGTGCCAGCAGGAAGTCCTGGCGGATGCGCAAAGAGCCGAGGGAGACGTGCCCCTTGATGATTTCGCCCGTGCGCGGGTCCACCACGGAGCCGCCGTAAGACCAGCCGCGGGTGGAGCGGTGTACCCACTGGATGAGGTTGTAGCGAACATCCATGGGGTCGGCGCCTTTCGGCAAATCTTCTATGCGGAAGGCATTGATGTAGCCCAATTGCTCAAAGGCTTCATTCCACCAGGAGGCGCCTTCTTTGAGGGCACTGCGCATGGGTTCGGGCACGCCCGGGTCTATGTAATAGACGATGGGCTTGACCGGCTCCGAGCGCTCTGCCTCGGGATGTTTTTTCCGCAGGCGATGGCAGATGATGTAGCGCTTGGTGAGAGATTCCGTAAAAGGAGAAGCATAGTCTTTAAATTCGATGTAGAAATACCCGCAACGGGGATCATAGGGGCGCATCTGAAAGCCGTCGTCGGGCAGTTTGATGAAAGAGTGATGCATGCGCAGGCTGATGAGTTCCGGCTCGGGCGTTACGGTAGAGACGTATTTGCCGGAAGGCTCTCCCTTCAAAGTAATGACAGCCTCAAATTCCGAATTTTCGGGAAAGGCCTTGCAGCGGGGCAGGTAAACGGCCGAGCGCTCTTTGTCGAACTCATATTCACCCTCCTTCATTTGGCGCAGGCGGCGGGCTACGCCGTGGGCATCGCGCAGCAAAAAGGGCGTGAGGTCTATGAGCAGATTTTTGTCCGAGTCCGAACTCGCTACGAGGGGAAAACCCGCCAAAACAGAAGTCGCAAAAGCTTCGTCCACCGATTGCCGCTCGGCGGGATTGTCGCTGAGTGCGCGGTAGTCGTAATTGGACTCTGTGAGCAGGAGCTTATTGCCGGCGCGCTCAAAGCGCACCACCTTGTTGTCGCCAAGCTGCCCGCGATCCAGGCCGATGTCGTTGGAGCCCAGGCCTGCAGGCAGGGAGTTGACGTATAAAAACTCTTCCCCGAGACGGTTAGAGGGCACTTCCAACAGGATGCGTCCGGAAGATATATCGTAGTAAAAATTAAAAAAACCTTCTTGCTTTTGCATGCCCGCTGTGTAAGCGCTTATTTGCGCCGGGAGCTCTTGGGCAAAGGTGTAAAAACACAGAAAACAAAAAAGCAACGAGAACAGAGAACGGGTAATTTTTTTTGTCATTTTCGTCATTTTTTGTGAGGGTTCATCGGACGTGAGGCAAGATAAGCATTATTTCCCGCCGGCCATACAATTTTAACATTTTTTTCACATTCCGCCACGCGGATGGAACTGCAGCAGGACCTCTTTCAGATAGCTCCTGTCTAAGTGCGTATAAATCTCAGTCGTCAGGATGGACTCGTGGCCGAGCATTTCCTGTACGGCGCGCAGGTCGGCTCCGCCTTCGACCAGGTGGGTGGCGAAGGAATGGCGAAAGGTATGCGGACTGATTTTTTTGGTGATACCGGCCCGCCGTGCCGTTTCGCGCACGATGACGAAGACCATCTGGCGGGTGAGGCGCTTACCGCGGCGGTTGAGAAAGAGGATGTCTTCCTCGCCCTTTTGAATCTTTTGCAAACGGCGCTGATGGCTTCGATAGAGCGCTATTTGTCGCAAGGCTTCCTCTCCTATGGGCACGAGGCGCTGTTTATCGCCTTTGCCGGTAACGCGTATAAAGCCCAGCTCCTCAAACAGATCGGAAATGCGCAGGGCTACCAGTTCGCTGACGCGCAGGCCG
>JALVES010000091.1 GCA_027030635.1 Saprospiraceae bacterium
GATCTGCCTTTCGGCAAATGCTCAAGGCAAGCCTTTCGGCAAATGCTTCGACTGGCTTACGCGCTTGGCCGCCCGCGCTCAGCCGACTGCTCAAGGCAAGCCTTTCGGCAGGGCTCAAGGCAAGCCTTTCGGCAAATGCTTCGACTGGCTTACGCGCTTGGCCGCCCGCGCTCAGCCGACTGCTCAAGGCAAGCCTTTCGGCAAATGCTTCGACTGGCTTACGCGCTTGGCCGCCCGCGCTCAGCCGACTGCTCAAGGCAAGCCTTTCGGCAAATGCTCAAGGCAAGCCTTTCGGCAAATGCTTCGACCAGCCTGCGCACTTTGCCACCCACGCTCAGCCGGCACAAGGCAGCGTCTTTTCGGCATCTCAATAGATTTTTTTGAATTAAAGTTAAAACATATACAACAACGAAAAAACTTAAAATAACACAAGTAAAAAAAGCTACAAACACCCCTCCAAAAGCGACCAAATTAAAGCTCAATTTGAGAGGTGATTTTCTCTCAAAACAGGGCTGCTTTGAGAGGTAAAAAAACACCCCTTGGAAAGACTTGATTCGAGAGGTCTCCTCGCGCGCGCGTACGCGCGCGTGTGCGCATGCACATGCGCCCGCCCGGACGCGCGCGCGCGAGACATGTCATGTCTATAAGACATGACATGTCTGTAGCAAACAGCACAAAAACATTTTCAAAAATTTGGACATTTCAAAAACCGCCCTTACCTTTGCTCCTCTCTCACTCATCTCACCACACTCAGCTTGCCGGATTTGTCGCCAAACGCAAGCTAAATCGTCGTCTGAAAAGCAGCTTGAAAAGGCTGAATATGCGAGTCGTATTTTTTAACTTGCGTCGTCACAAAAAGGCTTTGTTTTATGCTTCTGAAAAATTGGTTGGCTCCGGTGCAGCAAATGCTCGTTGATCAGGCTCGAAATGCAGGGGAAGGGCATTTCGGAAGCAGTGTGGCGCTGCACGACGAAAACAGTTTTCCCGATTTGCCGAAAGGCAGTATAGCGCTCATCGGCTTTGACGACAAAGCCGCCGATCTCGTTCGCTCTGAGTTGTATCTTTTGAGTTTTCCTTTCGGGAAATGCCGGGTAGCAGACTTGGGAAATCTGCGGCGCGAAAACGACTCCTTCGTCATTCCGTTGCTCAAGGAATTGCTGCAGGGGAAAGTGCTGCCCATCCTCATTGGCAAAGAAGCTGAGCGCCTGCGCGCCCTCTTCATGGCCGAGTTGCAACTGTTGCGCTCACTTAAACTCGCGCTCATAGACGAACGCATGGCCCTGCTCGAAAAAGACCCCCGCACCGGCAAAAAGGGCTATCTCGAAGACATCGGGCAACTGCCGCCCGAAAAACTCTTCCACCTCAGCCTGCTCGGTATTCAGGGACATTTTCTCTCCCCCCGGCAATTTGACTGGCTGGAGAAACAGGGATTTGACATCATGCGCCTCGGAGCTATGCGAGAAGACATTACCCGCGCAGAACCTCTCTTGCGCGATGCAGATTTACTCGCCTTTCATCTCTCTGCCCTCAAAATGGGTGAAGCGCCAGGAGTGAAATGCGCAACGCCCAACGGCCTCTATGCCGAAGAAGCATGCCAACTGGCTCGATATGCCGGCATGAGCGACAAACTCACCGCCTTCTCCCTCTTTGGCCTGAACCCTCCCTTAGACCGCGCCAACCAAACAGCTCAACTGGCAGCGCAAATCATCTGGTATTTCATTGAAGGCATCCATCGCCGCGTCAAAGATTACCCCTACTCTACTTCTCAAATGACTGAATACATTGTGCCTCTGCCTCAGAAAAACCTCCAACTATCCTTCTGGAAAAGCGAGAAATCGGGGCGATGGTGGCTTCAAATACCCCTGCACACCCAACAAGCCGAAGAACGCCACCGGCTTATCCCCTGCTCTTACCAGGATTATGTGGAGGCAGGCAGCGGAGAACTTCCCGATACCATCTGGAAATGGCTCAACAAAAGTAAATAAAGCAAACAATGCAAAGCGGCCTTAACTTTGAGTATATTCACCGACAAATTGACACATTTAGACCCCAAAAGGGAGTTTTAATATAAAAAACCTTCTACATTTGATTGCCCGCATGACACTCATGCCCGCTTAGAGCATATTGGGAATCACCAACATGCTCTAAAATTGTTTAGGACGTAAAACTTTTAAAACCATGCAACAAAAAAGCATTGCGCTCATACTGCTCTTCCTGCTTACAGCATTTGCCGAAAGGCTCACAGCCCAACAGCCTCCCTCTATGAATATGACCAAGCTGGGAACCTGGCGCGACCCCTCTCTCTACTACAATGATATCTGGGGTTATACCGATTGCAGCGGTCGCGAATATGCCCTGCTTGGCTCATCCATCGCCGTACACTTCATAGAGCTCGAAGACCCCACCAACCCCACGGAAGTGGACGCCATCGAAGGCGGCGACTGGGTCATCTGGCGCGACATAAAAACCTACCGCCAATACGCATACTCCGTCTGTGACGGCTGCAGCGAAGGCCTCATGGTTTTTGATCTCTCCGACCTGCCCAACTCCGTTACCAAAGTGCTGCAAACGGATGAATACTTTAGCAGCGCACACAACATTTACATAGACGTCAACAGCGGGCGGCTGCATGTGGTGGGAGCTAATAGCGGAGACCTCATTTTCGACCTCACGCAAGACCCCGCCAATCCGCAATTGCTCAACAACCTCAGTTGGGCCGGCGGCTATGCGCACGACGTCTTCGTGCGACGCGATACAGCTTATGGCTCTCACGGAAACGACGGCCTCTATGTACACGATGTCAGTAACCCGCAAACAGATGTGTTGATCGGCTCGCTCACCCAATACCCCGAATCGGGCTACAACCACGCCTCCTGGCTCTCGGCCGATGGCCATTACCTCGTCATGGCCGATGAGACCCATGATCGCGGCCTCAAACTGGTGGATGTCAGCGACCTCAGCGACATGACAGTAACAGACGTATTCCGCTCCGCCCTGCTTGGCCCCATAGAAACGGCCAGTATCCCGCACAATCCTTTCATCCGGGGCAATCTCGTCATTGTCGCCTATTACCACGACGGCGTACAGGTTTTCGATTTTAGCGATCCCGAAAATGTTCAACAAGTGGCCTGGTACGACACTTATCCCGACAACACCAACTACAACGGCTACGAAGGCTGCTGGGGCGTTTATCCCTTCTTACCTTCGGGCCTGATCATCGGCTCTGACATCACCTACGGGCTCTTCGTTCTGGAGTTGGACGAATCCATCGAAGTGGCAGAGCTGCCCATTGACATCCAGATAGCTGCCATTTCTCCGCCTGAAATTTCTTTTGACGGAACCGCACTCAACGCTTCTGTTGAGGCGGCTTCTTATCAGTGGTACCTCAATGGTCAGCCCATTGAAAATGCCACCACTTCTACCTATTTGCCCGCAGAAAGCGGAAACTACTCTCTCGAAATCACCAATGCAGCAGGCTGTAGTGCCGGCTCGGAAGAGCTGCAGGTCATCATTGAATCCAGCGCTGAAGCCTTTAAAACGCTTGGCATATCAGTCTTTCCCAATCCCGTATCCGGGCAACTGCACCTCAACTCACAGGCCGGCGAAGACTTCCACGCCACACTCTACGACAGCCGTGGCATCGCTGTACGGAAAATAGCGCTTCCCGCAGGCTCTCAGCAAGACATCAATACCTCGGCGCTGGCTGAAGGCCTGTATATGCTGCTCATACGCGATGGAGAAAATCTCTACAGCGAAAGAGTGGTGGTGATACACTAAAGAAAAGAGCAGGCCTGATGGCTTGCTCTTTTTCTTAAAAAAGCGTATATTTGCAATGGTTATTTGGACACCGCACTACATAATGGCAAAAGCACCGCAATGAATATAACCAAAACCATAAAGGAAGCGATCAATAAAATATCGCCTGATAACGAAGTGATACTATTCGGCTCCAGAGCAAGAGGCGAACAACGCGATGACTCTGACTGGGACTTTTTGATCGTTTTAAAAAAAACAAAAGTCTCCAAAAAGAAAAAAGAAGCAATCAGAGACAAACTCTATGAAATTGAGCTGGCAACAGGTCAGGTTATCAGCCCATTGATCTATTCTAAAGCAGAGTGGGAGAAACGCGCTATAACCCCTATTTATCAGATTATTAAAAAAGAAGGAAAAAGAATATGAGTTACTCTAAACAATGGTTCATTAAGTTTTTGGCCACCTGTCTCCATTGAAAAACAGGCTATCAAGTTAAACCGGTTTAATCCGCGAAAATCCGCCGCACCCGCGAAAATCCGCGTTCTATTGGCTACTTAGGCCTTGATAGAACGCGGATGACGCGGATTGTGCGGGTTTCCGCGGGTTTTAAGGAAGGTTCAATTGTCAGATGGTGTCATTTATTTTATGCAACTTTGAGATCAAGCCTGAGTTGAAAAAAATAAAAGATGCATTGGATATTTGCTGAACTCTGGGCGTATTGCCATCTCAAAACTTAATGAACCATTG
>JALVES010000092.1 GCA_027030635.1 Saprospiraceae bacterium
GAACGTGATGAACGTGATGAACGTGATGCGTGTAACAATCGTAGTTCAACCATGCTTGGAAACGGGTTCCTTAGCGTCTTATATGGCCAAATTTGCAGAGGGAAACGGCTGTAGTCGTTAAGTTGTACGTTCCGGATATGAACCCGTATATCCTTTGCGTTTTAGCGAGAAATGAAGACGTAACGAACGTAACAAACGTGACAATCGTAACGCGTGACGGGCGTAACAACCGTAGCCGAACCATGACTGGAATACGGGTTAGACTCACCACGGAGTTCACGGCGCCCACGGAGAGGTCATTCTCCATTTTCCATTCTCCATTCCAAAAAATGCCTACCTTTGCCCTTCTTCAAACAGATTCTTTAAGCCATGAAAAAAATAAACTTTAGCGCCGGCCCATCCATTCTTCCGCAGGAGGTTTTTGAGCAGGCTTCGCAGGCCGTGTTGGACTTTAACGGCACGGGGCTTTCGCTGCTGGAAATTTCTCACCGCAGCAAAGAATTCGGTGAAGTGCTGGATGAGGCGCATGAGCTGGTGCGCGAGTTGCTGCATTTGCCGGAAGGCTATCATCCCATCTTTTTGACGGGCGGCGCCAGTTCTCAGTTTTTTATGCTGGCCATGAATTTACTGGCTCGCGGCAGCAGTGCTGCTTATGTAGATACGGGCACCTGGTCTTCGAAGAGCATCAAGGAAGCGCGGCGCTTTGGCATTATAGATGTGGTGGCTTCTTCGGCCTCGGAGGGCTACACCTTCATCCCTACGGATTATACCTGGAGGGGCGAACTCAGCTATCGCTACATGCACATCACCAGCAACAACACCATCTATGGCACGCAGTACCACAAATGGCCGGAGGTGGATATGCCTCTGGTGGTGGATATGTCTTCCGATATTTTCAGCCGCCCTTTGGATGATGCGATTGACAAAATGGGGTTGATTTATGCCGGTGCTCAAAAAAACATGGGGCCTGCCGGTGTAACGCTGGTCATCGTGCGCGAAGACATGCTGAGGCACAGGGAAGGTGAATTGCCGACCATGCTGGATTACCGCACGCATATCGCCAAAAAATCTGCCTACAACACGCCTCCCGTTTTTCCCATCTATGTGAGCATGCTGACGATGCGCTGGGTCAAGGCTCAGGGTGGACTGGAAGCCATGGAGAAACGCAATTCGGCGAAGGCCAAAGTGCTGTATGACGTTATAGATAACAGCAATTTGTTCAAAGGCGTAGCCCGCAAAAAGGACCGCTCTTTGATGAACGTTACTTTTACGCTGAAAGACAAAGAACTGGAAAAGCCCTTCCTGGATTTCTGCACGGAAAACAACTGCGTGGGTATTAAGGGGCACCGCTCTGTGGGCGGCTTCAGGGCTTCCATTTACAATGCCATGTCTCTCGAAGGCGTGCAATTGCTGGCTGAGCTCATGCGGGACTTTGAGCGTCGTGTATAAGACGTATTTAGGGCGGCTTACGCTGCCCTCCTAAATTAAATCATTTGCTTTATGGCTAAGCGCAGAGGCGGGCGCCCTCGGGCGAAGCAAATTTATCACGGATATTTTTCCGTGCCCGGCGGCGGTCGTGTTAAAATGAAGATTTACCTGGAGTACCGCAACAACATTCGCTATTCTGCGGGCAGTACCGGCTTGTTGGTGCGTTTGCCCGTCGCTACGGGTCCGAAAGCGATGGAAGAGCATATCGAAAAGGCCAAAGCCTGGTACATCAGCAGCTTAGAGCAAAATGAAAGACTTCGGAAAGAAGTCCTGCCCGATGGCTTTGAAGATGGCCAGGAGCTGCATATCCTGGGTGAAAAGTGGCGCATCAGGCTTGAAGATGCACCGCGTTTTGCTTCGTATCATACCATCAGAGCGCTCGATGATGAAAAAACACTGTTGATCTCCCTCGTGCCCGCCCTGCCCGAAGCCGAGCGCAATAAAGTGGCCAAAAGGATGGCCTATAAATTGATGGCAGATTATTTTCTGCTTCCGGTCTGGCAGCGCGTGGAGGAACTTAGAGACAAGCACTTCCCCGGTCAACTCTTTCGCAAAGTGTCTTTGCGCAATACCAAACGCCAATGGGGGAGTTGCTCTGTCGGGGGAAACATCAGCCTCTCCATCCGGCTGCTCTTTGCGCCCAAAGAGGTCTTGGATTACGTCATCATCCACGAACTGGCCCACCTCATCGAGCAAAACCACTCCGACCGCTTCTGGGCCCTGGTGGAAAAGGCCATGCCTGACTATCTCGAAAAGGTGAAATGGCTTAAAGAGCAGGGGGGGAGTTTGGCGTTGTAGTACGGTACGTGGCTCAGCGGGCTGAAGCCCGCTGAACTTACAGGCGGACTGAAGTCCGCTGAACTTACAGGCGGACTGAAGTCCGCCCTACTCAACGCTCAACGCTCAACGCTCAACGCTAAACACTAAACACTAAACACTAAACTCTCAATCCACCCTCACCAACACCTCCCCCTTATTCACCGATTGTCCTTCTTTGACGAGGATTTCTTTGACGGTGCCTTCGCCTTCGGCTTTGATGATGTTCTCCATTTTCATGGCTTCGAGTATGAGCAGAGCCTGGTCTTTTTGGATTTGTTGGCCTTCTTTGACTTCTATTTTGAGTACGAGGCCCGGCATGGGAGCCTGGACTTCGCCGCTTTGGTGGTGGGGTTTTGCGTGCAGGCCCATTTTTTCTATGAGTTGGTCATAGCTGTCGGAGATTCGTACTTCGAAGGGGTGGCCGTTGATTTCGAGTTCGAGGAGGTGGCCGTGATGTTGGTTGATGCGAATGAGGTAGGATTGGTTTTCGTGCAGCAGGTGATAGCCGCCATCGGGCAGGGGCAGGAGGTCCAGTTTTTCTACTTCCTCAGGACGGAGCAGCCAGCTGAATCGTTCGTTGACGGAGAGCTTGAAGGTTTTTTCTTTCATGGCAGGCGGGGTTTGATGTATGACAACTTCATGAGGAACCAGGTCTCGAAGATGGTGTAGATGAAATAAATGGCGAAGAAAGGTATGAGGAAGTGTTTGCTTTCGGGTTTTACTTCCTGGGCATAGGTGAAGACGATCAACATGGAGAGAATCATTTTTCCGATGACCAGGCCGAGGACTGTGTTGCTGAAGGCCAGGCGGCTTTTGTCGCTGCCGGCAGTCATTTTGCCGAGATAGAACATGGTAACGCTCAGCGCTACGAAGAAAGCAAGGGATATCCAACCCAACATGCTGTAGCGGCCGATGTTTGCCCAAAGGTGGTTGGCGAGCATCAGGCCTCCTGCCGTCAGTGCAGTGATGACGGTGAGATATGTCCAGAATGTTTGGGTTTTCACGGTGTTTTTTTGTGGGAGGCAGACAGACAGTGCTTGTTGCCTGCTGTCTCAATCCTCATCTTTTGGCTTGAAGAGAAAATCTTTGAGACTCAGGTAAAGCCCGGCAAGCAAAAAGAGCAAAGCCGACACGGCCGTCATATAGGGGCGATCAAACTGAAAATAAGCGTCGAGCTTTTTTCCGATGAAAACACCTATGAGGATTGCGGCAACGAGCTGAAAAGCCATGCCGGAATACTTGAGGTAGGCATCTGCTTTGCGGGGCAGCTTACTTGACTCCTTCTTTTTGGCCATGTGTATTTGCTTTGGGCGCTGCCGTTTTAGCTGCGCCATTTGCTGAGGGGCCTCCCATGCGGATATCGCCTACCAGTACGGCGCCGGGTTGTACGACCAGTTTGCCATAGCTGATGTCGCCTTGCACATTGGCCGTCTCTTTCATAGTGAGCAATTCTTTGACGTGTATTTCGCCCTGAAACTTGCCCTCGATAACGGCGTTTTTGCAAACGACTTTGCCCTCCACTTTTCCGGTGGCGCCGATGATGAGTTTGGCATCGCAATGGAGGCTGCCTTTAAGGGTTCCGTCTATGCGGATGTCGCTCTTGGAGCGGATGTCGCCTTGTACTTCCGTTCCTTGTACCAGGCTGTTGAGTGCGTGTGAGGTTGAACTGGGCATAACGCTTGTTTTTCCGTTTTCTTTTCCTGGTTTGTTACCAAACATGGGATGAGTTTTTTATCGGTTATCAGACTGTCAGGCAAAAGTAAAAAAATCCTTTCAACAACAAGATGTGCTGAAAGGATTTTTTGTTTTGTATGAGCCCGGGCCGGCTTAGAAGCGCGGGCAGTAAACGTTGCGTTTCTCCGGCCCGTTGAGGGTATAGAGCATGGCAAACTCAAAGGCGCCGTGGCCATTGGAGGCGGGCACCAGCTCAGAGACGTTGATGTCGTAGCTGAAGCCAAGCGTGAAGTTTTGATAGTCAAAGCGGGTTGAGAGGATGACGGCATCCACCAGCATGCCCTGGGCGAGGCGATTGGAAACGCGCACCCAGCTGCCGAGTTGGAAAGCCTGGTAGGAGCGGCGGTTGCCGCTGAGGATGAATTTCAGGCTTGTACCCGAGTTGAGCTCAAAAGAGGGGCCTTGCGACATGACGATGACTCCGGGTACGAGGCCTATCCGGTCGCCAACTTGAAACTCACCGCCTGCATGGCCGATGAAGCGGCTGTAGAGGTCATCCACCACGCCCTGATTGGCGTAGAAAGACTGGTTGGCGCGGTTGAGATGGTAGAAAGCTCCACCTATGTAAAAGTTGTTGTTGTCATCAAAAACGGAGAACCACAAAACGCCGGCGGCCATATCGGCAAAGATGAAGTTGTCAAAGAGTGCATCGTTTTCGAAAGAGGGCAGGCCGGGGTCGTAGCCCCCTTCGCCATCGTGCTGCAAAGGCCAGCGCAACTTCAGGAAATCGAGACTGCGTTGAGCGATGCCGCCTTCGGCTCCAACGACGAGGTAGTGCGCTTTTTTGCGGTAGCCTCCCATCTTTTTGCTGTAAGACAGCGAGAGTTTACCGGTCAGGGTCTTAAATTCAGCTTCACCTGCTTTGTCGCCCCAGAAAGTAGCGCCAATGCCAAAGTAATCGTAGCGACCTACCGGCAGGCGCTGGTCATAGGAAACGGAATAGGTGTTGTAAGCAAAGGATTTCAGGACGCTGGCCCACTGGTTGCGATAATTGGCCGCAAAGCGTATGTTGCCGTTCATCACCCCCGTCATGGCCGGGTTGAGATTCAACGGAGAGAGGTAGAACTGAGAGAAGTGGATGTCCTGAGCCTGGATGCTGCCTATTCCAAAGATTAAGGCAAGCAGAAGCAGTTTGAGTGACTTCATCGTATCGGTATTAAAAAGGTTTATGGTTTCTTATCTTCCTGTAACGCGATGTACCCAATGCAAAGTGTTTTGTCAGAAATTTGAGCGACACACGTCCTTGTTGAGTAATCAAGCACAATAATACAAATTTCCTCACAAACCCCGCATCATTTTTCCGAGAAAATTTGCCAAGAAGCCAATATCTGACATTTTGGTTGAGCGTTGAGCGTTGAGCGTGATGAATGCTAAAGCTAAAACGCTAAACACTAAACACTAAACGCTAAACACTAAACCAACTCTCACTGCCCCCCCATCTCCTGAAGTAAGGAATCCAGCATTTCGCTTCGTCGCAGAGGGGTGGAGTCTATGTGGAGGAAGAGTTTTTCGGCAGATATGGGCGTATTGCTGCGCAGGCTTTCCTGGCCGTTGAGGTCTATGAGCAGGAGGGTGAAGCCGTTGAGTTGCAGGGATAGCTCTTCGCAAAGTTGCCTGCTTTCTTCGGCGCTGTGTTGTTCGCCACTGGGGTAGGTGATGCCCTGAGGGGTAACGACGTAGATAAGGAGTTTGCGGAGCATCAGGTCGGTGGGGCGTGCATTGAGTGCCTGGATTTGCTTTTCGAGCCTGGCTTTGCCGGCATTGTCGGCAAAGAGCAGGAGGATGCGATCCTGAAAGTAATGTTGAGCCAGGATGCCGGAACCATTGGATGTGTCTTTCTCCTGAGCCTGCAGATACAGAAGTTGCGTGATGAGCATATAGAAAATAACCCAGAATCGGTTCTTCATGGGAGTTGGGGGATAGGGTTAAAATTTATTCATAAACTTGCTTGCCATTCGATGAAAGCGCGCAGGTCTTCTACTTGTTCGTTACTCATTTTTTCAAGCGGGTAATGAGGCATGTATGCCTTTTTTCCCGGAAGCGGGGTAGTGCCGTAACGGATTACCTGATATATGGAATAACGGGAATAGCGGCCGATATGTTTGCTCAGGAAGCGAAAAGAATCTTCACTTTGGTCGAGATTGAATTGAGAGAAGCGTTGGTTGAGGTGGCAGTGCAGGCAGCTGTTTTCGTAGATGAGTTGTCCGTTTTGGGGGTCGGGCTCTCTTTCTGTGGGGTATCCTTCCTTGCGATTTTCCGGCGGGTCGGCAAAGGTGGCCGGGGAGCCTGAGAGGTAGTGGCTGTGGAGAATTTGCAGGGCCTGTTGCTTGTCGCCTTTGCCTTTGAGGGCGTTTTCTATGTCCTGTTTTTCATTTGCCGAAAGGCCCAAATCACTCACTTTCAGTTCGATGGTCCAAAAATAGGCGAGCAGGGATTCCACTTCCCAGGGTGCCAGTTCGCGGCCCTGGGAGCATTCTACGGCACAAAGTTGGATGGCTGCCCGCAGGTTGTTGCGGGCGAGTTTGACCAAGTCGCCGTATTTTTTGTCGTAATCGCCGTTGTAGAAAGTGCGGCGGTTGACCAGGCCGTAAAGGGCAGTTCCCTGCAAAAAGGGGAGGCCGTGTTGGGCGGTGTACTCGAGGCGGGCCTGGGGGTCGGAGCGGCTGAGGTCGGGGTCTTCGCGCTCCAAATTGTGGCAGGCCGTACATACGAAATAGCGGCTGATGCGCTTGCTGCGTTTGCCGGAAGGCATGGTGGTATAACCCATAGTCGCCAGTTCGCGCCCCCGCTCTACGGAGACGCCGGGCAAATCCAGTCGTGCCTGGTGTATGGCGGGCGCTTCGCCGAGTTGAGAGAGCAGTTTCGACAGCGGCATGTCGTCGGGCAGGAGCGAGGGCTCGGGGCCTTGTTGCAGCGCCGGTAAGGCAAAGAGCAGGGCTGCTGCCAGCAGCCATAAAAGAAGTGCTTTGTTCATGGTTTTACAGGTTGAACAATCTCGAAATGGTGAAACCGAGGCGGAACTGCCCTTTGGCCCAATTGGCGGTGGTGTTGGGCAGGTAATCCGTTTCCATGATGCCGTTGCTGTTGGTCAGGTTGATTTGGAAGACGTGGCCGCCTGTGTCGAACTCTGCGCCAATGCCAAAGGAAGGGAAGTGGCTGTTGTTGTTGAAAGGGCTGGCATAGCCGTTCAATGGCAATTGGCTGTCAAAAATAAGGGCCACAACCTTGTTGGCCTGTATGCGCCCGGCCAGCCCTACGGCATAGGTGTCGTTGGATTCTTCGTCCCGCACCAGATTGCGGTGTACGACGGTGGCCGAAAGTTGGAAGGTGAGCTTTTCAGAGAACTTGCGGGCGAGCAGGAGCTGACCGAAAAATGCAAAGCGATGTGAAAATTTGGGAAAGGCGTTGATGCCTTCCGAGCCTTCCACTTTGGGCATGGTAGATAAAGAACTTCCACCGGCAAAAGTCAAAGACAAAGGCGCTTCTTCCGTCATTTGCCGCAAAATGCGGTACTTAATCAGGCCGTTGACCAACTGCTTGCGATCGGAAACAGAGGAGCCCTTGGCCCGCGAAAGGCCGAGCATCAGGCGGTCCGAAATGCCGTATTCGAGGCCGATGCTGATGTCGGAGGCGTTCTCCAGCCCAAAAAAATTGCTCCATCCTCCATTGCTGCCGAGCATGTCGCCAAAGCGGTGCGTTACGCGAAAGTCTAACTTGCGGGCGCCCGGCGTTTCGATGGAGTGTGTGTTGATGATGCGCGTATCCTTAAAGGTCTTGTAAATCAATTCCTGTGCCTGAAGGCCGGAGAGGAAGACACAGAGCGCAAATGCGAGAAGTAGTTTTTGTTTCATGGTTTGAGGTGTTGAAAATCTTATTGTTCAGGGTATCCGTTTTGCAGCCAGCACTCGAGTATAGCGAGTTCTTCGGGGGTCAATTCCTTGGGGCCGGAGGCATAGGAGGGAGGCATGTCTTTGATTTGCAGCACCCGCAATTGAAACTGGCCGCCGTCTAAGCGCGATTTCATGCCGCTGTAAGTGGTAAAATCGCCGGATTGATAGCCCGCTGCATGACAGCCCGGATAAGAGCAGTTGGCGTCAATGATGGGTTTTACGTCATTTACATAGGTGGGCATCAGGGTATCACAAGCCATATTGGGCTCTACAGGTGGCTGTTTTGCATAGGTACAGGCGTGAATGCTTGAGAAAATGGTGGCAAAACAGGCAAAACAGAGCGAAAAAGCAAAAAAATACCTGGTCTTGTTCATGGAAATGCGTTTTCTGTGACATGTATGGAGCCTACATGCGCAATGTTCTGATTATCAAGCAGTTATGTGTTAAATGGGTGCAGGAAGCGACACAAAAATAGCAACTTTTGGTATAGTTGAAGCCAAATCGCCCCCATTTCTTTGAAAAAAAAGGGATTTTTTTTGGACAATTGAAGACAAAACCTTTATATTTGCAGTGCTAACAATTTTCTCAAATCGCCGTCTTGAGCATTTCCTACCTTCTTACGGCGAGATTGTTAGTGCCTTCTCGGAGCGTTTTTTATTTTCGCAGTGCTCCCGATCTTTACCGGTCGGGAGCGTTTTTCTGTCTATATTTGTGTCGAAATTGCAGTTTATACACAAAATCATTCGAGATGTTTACGCAATTGCTGCAGGAATACGGCCCGCTTTTGCTGTCTGTCATCATTTCCTTCTTCATAGGCTTTTTGCTGGTCCGCCTCCTGGTCGGACCGACCCTGCGGGACTATAAAAAGCGTCTGAAAGCAGGGGAGCAGGCTTTGAAAGAGCTCGAAAGACAGAAGCAAGAGGCTCAAGACGCTGCGGAAAAATGCCGGGCCGAAGCAACCGAACTCCAAAACCGCCTTCAAAGTAAAGAGCAACTGATCGCCGTCTGGCAAAAAGAAGCCCGCGATTGTGAAGATAAATTGCACCAGGCAGAAGAACAGACCCGTAAACTCAAAGAACAGTGCGATCAAATGGAAAGCCGCCTCTTTGAAGCCCTCAAACAATTGGAAGAACGCGAGCAGCGCAGCCGCGAGCTGAGCGCCAAAAACGAAGCCCTCGAAAAGGAAAATCAGCGCCTCGCCGAACAGCTCTCTACAGGCCAGATTGCCCTGGAGCAAATCGCCCAAATGCAAAGCACGCTCAATGCCAGCATCCAGCGCCTCGGCGAACTGGAAAACAAACTGAGCACTTCCTCCGCAGCAACAGCAGTTGTGGAAACCGAATCCTATGTACCTAAAGCCTCTCCCCCAGAAGAACCCGAAGAGGGCGATGCCCAAAAATTCGAAAGCATCCTCGACACCTCCGCCAAAGAACTGCTGCCCGAAGACCAGGTCGAACGCGCCAAAGCAGCCGTGAAAACCTCCATCGGAAAGCAAATCCCCAAGGCAGCCAAAGGCGCTCAGGACGACCTGACCCAAATCCGGGGCATAGGCCCCTTCATCGAAGCGCAACTCAACGAACTGGGCATTTGCACCTATCAACAAATTGCTGCCATGGATGAGGCCTTCATCGAAGCCCTGACAGAAGCCATCCGCTACATCCCGGGCCGCATCCAAAAAGACCGCTGGGTCGAGCAGGCAGCCCGACTGGCTTCCGCCAAACCGGCCAAAAAAGAGAGCAAACCCAAAGCTAAAGCCCCGGCCAAAAAGAAAAAAACAGCAGCTTCTGCGGCTAAGAAAACGGCCGCAAACTCCAAGCGCGACGACCTCAAAATCGTGGAAGGCATAGGCCCCAAAATTGAGGAAGTGCTCAACAAAGCCGGCATCAAAACCTGGGCGCAACTGGCCCGGCAAACGCCCAAACGCCTGCGCGAAATCCTCGCTTCTGCCGGCAAGCGCTTCATCATGCATCAACCCGACACCTGGCCCGAACAGGCATCCCTCGCCGCTCAGGGCAAATGGAAGGAATTGAAAGAACTGCAGGATAAGATCTAAGCTGCCGCCCCGCCATGAAATTCTACAAGTACCACGGCACGGGCAACGACTTTATCCTCATAGACCAGCGCTTTTGTCAGGAACTGCAGGCTGCCGACCACCAAAGAATCGCAGCCCTCTGCCAACGGCGCTTCGGCATAGGCGCCGATGGCCTGATTCTCCTCCAACAGAGCGATGAGGCCGACTTCCACATGGCCTATTTCAATGCCGATGGGCATCCGAGCAGCATGTGTGGCAACGGAGGGCGCTGTGTAGTGGCTTTCGCCAAACGGCTGAACGTCTTTACAGGCTCCCAATGCCGTTTCTCCGCCTCCGACGGCCTGCACAGCGCCGAGCTTTTGCCGGATGGACGCATCGCGCTGGAGATGACAGCTGTGCCCCGGGTACGAAGGGCCGGCGATGCCTTTTTCCTCGATACGGGCTCGCCCCATCACGTCTGTTTTGTGCCTGAGCCCGATGCCGTGGATGTACAGGCCGAAGGCGCCCGCATACGCTATTCCGACGCTTATCGAAGCGAAGGGGTTAATGTCAATTTTGTGGCCGAGCAGGGAGGCGGCCTGCGCGTGCGCACCTACGAGCGCGGCGTGGAGGCCGAAACCTGGTCCTGTGGCACGGGCGTTACGGCTGCAGCCCTGGCTTACTGGTACAAAAAATCGGGCAGGGCAGGAGCGCACAGCCTGCCCATAAGCACGCCGGGTGGCGAGCTGGAAGTGCGCTTTACCTATGAACCCTCCCTCGGCTTTCGCCAAATTTTTCTCGTAGGCCCTGCCGTGGCTGTCTTTGAAGGCGAGGTCTGAGTGCAGGCGGGTCGTTACCTTTGGAAAATAGGCTATCAAGTTGAACGGGCTTAAAAAAATCCGCGAAAACCTTTAGACTGAGCTTGCCGAAGTCCGCGTCATCTGTCAGACTGAGCTTGCCGAAGCCCGCGTTCTATTAACGCCTAACCCAGGCAACCTTTTCGCCCCTCCTCGCATATCACCACAAAGACATCCAATTTCATCCGCCATGCCAAATACCGATGATTTTCGCTTGGTACAAGCTTGTATGCGCTCCGATCGGAAGGCTCAGAAGGCGCTGTATGAGAAGTACAAAAAAAGCTGGTTTATGTGTTGCCTGCGCTATGCCGACAACAAAATGGATGCCGAGGACATGCTGCAAAATGCGGTCATTGCCATTTTTTCAAGCCTGAAAACTTATGATGCCAACAAGGCTCCTTTTTCTGTCTGGGCTTACAAAGTGGTGGTCAATGCCGCCTTGCAGCACATCCGAAAATGGCGCAAAAACGACTATCTGACTGACTCGGAAGCTTCGGCCAACAACTACCCGGACCAAACGGAAACCATTTACGACAAAATGAGCGCCCGGGAATTGATGGATATGGTGCAGCGCCTCCCCACAGGCTATCGGGTGGTCTTTAACCTGTATGTGATGGAGGGCTATAAACACCATGAAATCGCCGAAAAACTGGGCATCAGCATCAGCACTTCAAAAACCCAGTTGTTCAAAGCGAGACAAATGCTGAAAAAGCAGTTGGAGTTGTTGTTTCAAAATCAATGACATGAAAGATTCTTTAGAAAGGCTGTTTTACAAATATCTCAAAAAAGAGAACCCGGAGGATGCCGACTGGAACACGCCTGCCGATGAAGTCTGGGAAAAAATAGACCAGGCTCTGGGCGCTGAAGAAGACCGCCGCAAACCCCTGGCCTGGCTGTGGCTGCTCATGGCCCTGCTCTTCTTTATCCTGTTGGGTACCATGTATCGCATTCACAGCTTACAAAAGCGGGTACATAAGCTGGAAACCGTCTCAAATGCTCAAACTTTCCAAGAACTAAACACGACAACTTCAAAGTCCGAGCTTGCCCCCGAAGAAGTGCAAAAAACAGACCATGCCCGTGCTCGTGAAGAAAACGATAACAAGAATTTTTTAATGGAAGGGCAAGACACTCAAAAATCGGAACTGCTTCGAAAAGAAAAAGGCAGACAAGTTAGAGAAAAGGACGGGCAGGCTGTCGCTCAAAGTAGTGATTTGGGCTTGGTCTCCGAGACGGAGCAGGTGTCACCCTCACCGGTTTTGACTTCTACTTCTACTTCTGCCTCTGCGGCCTCCTCGCTTGCTCTTTTGCCTTCTTTGTCCTTTTTTGCGGAAGCAGAATCAATGGTGCTGACGGACTATATCCGAGCAGCCTCTCTACCGCAAAAAGAGGCAAATGCGTCTTTGTCTTCAGCCTTTTTCCTCTCGTTTTATGGTGGCGTCTCCGGCTCGGCAGCTCCTGTCAGGGGTTCGATGTCGGGAGCTTTTCAGAGCATGCAGGGGAGTGATCAATTGATGAGTTCCTGGCATTCCGGAGTGGAGCTCGGCAGAAGGTTGGGGCGGCATTGGTTTGCTTTGACGGGCGTCTCTTACCGCACGATAAAGGTCTGGTCTTTGACTGAGACGAGTGCCACCTTTGATGCCTCTACCGAGACCTCCACAGGTACAGGCTCCATGAAAAGCGTACAGCATTTTTCCATTCCCTCTTCCATAGGGATGTTGAGTTCTGATATGGAACTGCTGTATGCACCTTCGCTTGGCATCGAGGATGGAGATATGCTGAGCGCTACCATGGATGTAACCAGATACCTTCACGCATTGAGCATGCCTGTAGCCGTGGGCTATGAGCACAGCCTCGGCAGCCGCCTCGGCTTTGATGTCGCCGGTGGTTTGAGCTGGAATAAGATTTTGCATTCCCGCGTCAAATTAAAACCGGAGGTGAAATACCAGGGCGTTCAAATGGAGGTCAAAACACCTCAGTCGCCGGAGGCCTCCCTGCCGGATTATTGGAGCTTTTTCGGGCGTGCCGCTTTGAGGTACAAGCTAAACCCTTCTTATTCCATAGGCTTATCGCTTGGCTATTACCGCAGCATCAAACCCAATTTTCAATTGGAGGATATGCACTCCAGAATTCACGGCTTTGACCTGAGTGCGAGGGTTTATTATCAATTTTAATTTGTTTGTGCCAGGTGGTTTGGGTAGTGCAGGCTGCTCAAACCACTATTTTTTTCTCTCAGGCAACCTTTTGGGCTCGCTTTGCACATTCAAGGCAGTTGCAACGCATGTCCCACTATGCCGAACAAGGACTGAAATAAAGTAGGCTACACTTTGAATGGGGATGCCCGATGTTTTTGGGCATCCTCTTGTTAAAAAAATTAAACGATGAAGAAATTTGTTTTCCTTTTTCTCTTCGCATCTGCACTCTGGATGAGTTCTTGCAAGCCGGATGACAACACCATGATGATGCCGACGACCAACACTTTTAAAGTAACGGTTACGAACATCTCTACGGGCAAAGATTATTTTGCCTCGGGCACCACGGGTTTGATCATGCCTGGAGAATCTTATTCTTTTTCTTTTCACGCAGGCAAAGGGCATTATCTGCAATTCGGCACCATGTTTGTACAGTCGAATGACCTTTTTATAGCTCCCTCCGATGAGGGCCTTGCGCTGTACGATGGAGACACTCCTTTGACAGGCGATATTACCGGTATGCTGTTGTTGTGGGATGCCGGCACGGAAGTCAATGAAGAGCCGGGCGTCGGCCCCAACCAGCCTCCCCGCCAGTCGGGGCCCAATACGGGCATGGACGAAAACGGCACGGTACATTTGGTCAACGACGGCTTTACCTATCCCGCTTTGAGCGATGTGATCGCCGTTTCCGTAGCACATGATGGCGGTACCATGTTTACGGTTACCATAGAAAATATCTCGAACAACGCTTCTCTCGCTACGCCCTTTGCCCCGGGCACCTGGGTCATTCACTCAGCCGGGCAAAAACCCATGTTTGCCGATGGCGCTGCTGCTTCGCCGGGCTTAGAAGCCCTGGCCGAGGATGGCGACATAACGCTCATGGATGGCAACCTCAGCTCAAAAAGCGGCCTGACAGTGCCCTTTGCTCCCGGTGCCTTTTCGGTAGGCTCCGACAATGCCGTTTTCCAAACGGGCATGGCTGCCGATGCAGCTCTGGAGGCACTGGCTGAAGACGGAGACCCCTCCGGCTACGATGCTCCTGCCACCACCGGCATTTTTAACATGCCCGTCGGCGCTTCCATGCCCGGGCCGCTTGTACCCGGAGGCTCCTACACTTTCACTTTTGATGCAGAAGAGGGCGATGCGCTTTCCCTGGCCCTGATGTTCGTAGAATCCAACGACTGGTTCGCCGGCATAGACGCCATGCCTTTGTACGCCTCGGGAAAAGCCATATCAGGTGATATTACCTCCAGCCTGACGCTTTACGATGCCGGCACGGAAGTGGATGAGTACGCCGGAGCAGGCAACAACCAGCCCCTGCGCCAAAGCGGCCCCAATACCGGCCCCGATGAAAACGCAAGCGTGATGCCCGAAACCAATGCAGGAGCCCACGTACCCGCACTCTCGGATGTGCTCGAAGTAACCATAGAGATCAACTGATTGGGGGGCATTAAGTTTTTAAGGCGAAATTATGCCATGAGAAGCCAAAGTCTGCCTGCTGATGCCCGACATAGCAGGCAGACTTTCGCTTTTATTGGAAAACAGGCTATCAAGTTGAACGGACTTAAAACCCGCGAAAACCTTTAGACTGAGCTTGCCGAAGTCCGCGTCATCTGTCAGATTGAGCTTGCCGAAATCCGCGTCATCTGTCAGATTGAGCTTGCCGAAATCCGCGTTCTATCACGACCTATTTGCCGAACCCCGAGTCATCTATCAGGCTGAGCCTGCCCGCGCCTTCCTGCTGCAGGCAGGTTCTATCATGTCATTATTGGCGCTGTCCGTAGCCAAGTAATACAGGCCGCCCGCTGGTGAGTGAACAGGGCTGAACTCGCCCCCGACCCTTGGTTTTCCAATGGAGACA
>JALVES010000093.1 GCA_027030635.1 Saprospiraceae bacterium
CTCAACCGCCTCAATGCCCGCCTGCTCGACCTGCTCGACCGCCTCGCAGACGGCCGTTTGAAAGTGGAAAGCGCTCTGACTGCTCAAGGCGGCCAACGCAAAAAAATATTGCTCATCGGCATCCCCATCCTGCTGCTTATCGGAGCTTACCTCGGCTATCGCTTCTGGCCCTCGCCACCCGCCGATGGAGAGAAAATAAGCTGCCCCGACTTTGCCCCCAAAGCAGACATGCGCGTGCTGCTGCTGCCTTTTAAAAGCATCACCGGCGATGAGCTGAAAGCAGAATACACCGTCAAGCAACGCCTCGACGACCTGGCTTACGAAAAAGACCTGCCCGTACAAGTGCAAATCTTCGAGCGCTTTTACGAACGCCCCAACGCCAATTTCCCGGGCTTTCGGCAAGCCGAAAAAATCGGCAGGCGTTGCCATGCCGACCTCATCCTGTGGGGCACGGCGGAAGAAACGCCCGATAAACGCATCGTGCTGACTTCCAAATTCAAATTCCTCGGCGATGAGCAGGCCTTTCAGGTCAAACAACTCGAACTCGAAGGCGAAACCGACCTCATCGCCGTCAACTCCATCTCCAGCCTGCTGCAGGAAGGTACCTTTACCCAGGATGTAGAAACGCTCATCCTCTCTTTTTACGGCCTCATGGCTCATCAGGAAGGGCGATATGCAGAAGCTGTAGAAGCACTGGAAGAAGTTGCCAGGCGAGACAGCATGAGCAATCCCGCCATACACAGCCTGCTGGCCGACAGTTACCTCAGCATGGACGAGCCTCTGAAGGCCATTCAGCACTACGAAATCGTAGCCGAGCTCAAACCCACAGATACCCTCACCCTCCGCAACCTCGCCTGGATGCAAATCATGAACGACAGGCCTCAGGATGCTCTGGAAACAGCCCAAAAACTCATCGAAGCAGCCCCCGAAAGTAGCGATGGCTTCAACATCCGCGCTTATGCCTACGTAGCGCTCAAAAAATACGACCTCGCTGCCATAGACTTCAAACGCGCCAAAAATTTTCAAGCCTACAGAGAAGAAAGAATCGCCAACGAAAAAGAAGACTATGCCACAGAAGAAGCCCATAACACCAGGCCCGACACCTCGCGAATCAGGCCCAAAAGCCCCGACTATCTGCCGGAGGTAAGCATCACCCCCGAGGACATGAAAAAAATAAAGCGAAAAAAGAAGCCCCGCCTCATCCTGAAAAAAGAACTCATAGAAAAGAAAACCGACGGGCAGTAAAAACGAGCTGAGCGGACTTGCCCTTTTGCCCCTTAGAGTTTCTTGGCCTTTTGCCAAAGCGCCTCCATTTCTTCCAGGCTCATGTCCTGCAACCCGCCTTCGGGAGCCTGACTTTCGATGTATTCGAAGCGCTTTTTAAACTTGGCATTGGTGCGTGCCAGAGCAGTCTCGGGCTCTATTTTCATAAAACGGGCGTAATTGACCAGGCTGAAAAGCAGGTCGCCAAACTCTTCTTCCATTTTTTTCTGCCTTTCGGCAAATGTTTTTGCCTGCGTTGCCTCATAAAACTCTTGCATCTCTTCCTTCACCTTATCCCACACGGCTTTCGCATCGTTCCAGTCGAAGCCCGTCTGTGCGGCTTTTTCCTGCATACGCTGGGCTTTCACCAAAGCCGGCAGGGAGTCGGGCACGCCCTGGAGGACAGAGCGCTTGCCCTCTTTGAGCTTGAGTTGCTCCCAGTTTTTCTTGACCTGCTCCTCATCATCGGCCTCCCAATCTCCGTAAATGTGCGGATGGCGACGGATGAGCTTCTCACATTCCCGATGAATGAGGTCGGCCACATCAAAAGCGCCCTTTTCCTCTGCGATACGGGCATAAAAGACGAGATGCAGCATGAGGTCTCCCAACTCTTCTTTGATGTCCTCCATGTTTTCTTCCAAGAGGGCATCGGCCAGTTCGTAGGTCTCCTCAATGGTGAGGTTGCGCAGACTTTGGAAGGTCTGTTTGCGGTCCCAGGGACATTGCTCGCGCAGGGTATCCATGATCTCGAGCAGGCGGGCAAAAGCCTCGGCTTTGGCGCGGTATTTTTCTTTCATGCCTGCAAAGGTACAGCTGTTTTTCCTGTCTTCATAAGCAAATCCTTTCCTACCTTTGCAGCGCCCGAAAGAAGGCAAGACAAACTTTAAAACCATCAAACGCATACCATGACTTTTGATCTCATCGTCATAGGAAGCGGCCCCGGCGGTTACGTCGCGGCCATACGAGCAGCCCAACTGGGCATGAAAACAGCCGTCGTAGAACGCGAAGCACTGGGCGGCATCTGCCTGAACTGGGGCTGCATCCCCACCAAAGCCCTGCTCAAAAGCGGCCAGGTGTTTCAATACCTGCAACATGCCGAAAATTACGGCATCAAAGTCGGCAAACCCAAAGCCGACCTGCCCGCCATGGTAAAACGCAGCCGCGACGTGGCGGAAAGCATGAGCAAAGGCATCCAGTTCCTCTTCAAGAAAAATAAAATCACCCACATCCGGGGCACGGGAAAGCTCCTGCCCGGCAAACAGGTAGAGGTAACGGATGAAAAAGGCCAAAAAACGACCTACAGCGCAGCCCACATCATCATCGCCACCGGCGCCCGCGCCAAAGCCCTGCCCAATCTTCCCATAGACGGCAAAAAGGTCATCGGCTACCGCCAGGCGCTGGTGCTCGACAAAATCCCCAAACGACTCGTAGTCGTGGGCGCAGGAGCCATAGGCGTAGAATTCGCCTACTTCTACAACGCCATCGGCAGCGAAGTAACCATAGTCGAATTCATGGAGCAGGGCCTCGTCCCCCGCGAAGATGCCGACATCTCCAAAGAGCTGGGCAGACACTTCAAAAAGGCCGGCATCAAAGTCCTCGGCAACACTTCCGTGGAAAGTGCAGACACCAAGACCAAAAACATCAAGGTCAAAGTCAAAAACCGCAAAAGCGGCAAGGAAGAAGTCCTCGAATGCGACCTGGTGCTCTCCGCCGCCGGCATCCGGCCCAATACCGAAGACATCGGCCTGGAGACCCTCGGCATCAAGACCGATCGCGGCTTCATCACGGTAGATGAATACTACCGCACCAACGTGCCCGGCATCTATGCCATAGGCGATGTCATCCCCACCGCAGCCCTGGCCCATGTCGCCAGCGCCGAAGGCATCACCTGCGTAGAAGCCATCGCCGGACTCAAGCCCGAGCCGGTGGACTACAACAACATCCCGGCTTGTACCTACTGCCAGCCCGAAGTGGCCTCCGTAGGCTATACCGAAAAAGCAGCCAAAGAAGCCGGCTACGAAATCAAAGTGGGTAAATTCCCCTTCTCGGCCTCCGGCAAAGCCAAAGCCGCCGGCGCCCCCGAAGGCTTCGTCAAGCTCATTTTCGACAGCAAATACGGCGAACTGCTCGGCGCCCACATGCTCGGCGCCAACGTTACGGAAATGATCGCCGAAATCGTCGCCGCACGCAAACTCGAAACCACAGGGCACGAAATCATCAAATCCATACACCCCCACCCCACCATGAGCGAAGCCATCATGGAAGCCGCAGCAGCAGCTTATGATGAAGTCATTCACCTTTGAATCCAGGAAAAAATAAAAACAGCAAAAGCCGGCTCACCACTGAGTCGGCTTTTTTTATTACCTTAATCCGAACAAGCTGTAACATCTCGGCCTTCACCTTCGTCTTCCTTCCGACATGAGCATCGAAGAATTCCAAGATCGGATCATACCACTGAAAAACAGGTTTTTCGGCCTCGCTTACTCCATGACGAGCAACAGCGCCGAAGCCGAAGACCTGGTACAGGAAGCCTTCATCAAGCTCTGGAATATGCGCGACCGCCTGCGCCATATCGAAAACCTCGAAGGCTGGTGCATGAGAGTACTTCGCAACCTGGCCATAGACCAAATGCGAAAAAAAACTCCCCCCACCGACCCCATCGAAGAACGCTGGGACCTGCAAGCTAAAACCGCAGACCCCCACCAACTGACCGAAACGCAAGACGAAATGCAACGCATCGAAAACCTCATGCTGCAATTGCCCGACAAACAACGCACAGTCATTAAACTGCGCGATGTGCAAGGCTACAGCTACAAAGAAATCAGCGAAACCCTCGATCTGCCCATGAGCCAGGTCAAAGTCTATCTGCACCGCGCCCGACAACAAATGAGAAAACTCCTCACGCAAAAACTCGAACAAGAAAACGCATAGCCATGAGCGACAAAAAAATAAAAGAACTGTTGGACAAATACTTCGCCGCAGAAACAAGCCTCGAAGAAGAGGAACAACTGCGCCAATTTTTCTCCGGCAACGACATCCCCGAACAATGGCTGCCCTACCGGCCCATGTTCCAATATTTTTCGGCTTTCGCCAAACAAAACCCGCCGGAAGATTTTGAACAAAAACTGTTGAAGAACATCCGGCAGCAACAAAAGCCCCACCGCATAGACGGTTGGAAGCTGTTGCCATACGCCGCAGCCATA
>JALVES010000094.1 GCA_027030635.1 Saprospiraceae bacterium
ACAACAGACAACCGACAACAGACAACAGACAACCTACCGGGCCGCCCCCAAATCAAAACTACTGCTCAAAAACACGCCCCAATCCGGACGCTGCCCTTCGGAAAAGCCTACGGCTATGTCTATGCGCCAAAAGCGGAAAGCTCCGAAGCCGAGATTCTCCCAGCCGAGGGCCAGCTCGCTATAAGGGCGGCGGTTTTGCACGAGGAGCCCGCGGGCAGAAAAGATCGTAGCGATGTTCCACTTACGGATGAGCGGCAGGTGATCTGTCAGCAAGCCGCCAAAGTGGTGCTGCCAGTGCAATTCGGCATGAGGAGCCGCTGTGCTGTACTTAAAGTAAGGCAAGCGCAAAAATTGCCGGTACATGTCCTGCGCACGCCCCATCAGATAAGTGCGGTTGCCGGCAAAGTGAAATTGGTCCGGCAGGTACAACTGTTTCGCAAATGGGAAAAAGCCCGCCTGCAGAAAAAGCTCAGATTTGCCGAAAGGCCCCCAAGACCAATCCTCTTGCCGGTAACTCACTTGCAAATACAGGTAATCCGGGGCGTCCCCTGCCCCTCCCCCATCCTCTCCACAGGGAAGACAGGCAAAAGGCAGCGCTGCGGGAAAAGCCCGGCGCAGCCTCAGCGCAAACTCGGGACGCGCCTCACTCAACGACAACTTCCTGTCTGGCAAAAGCATATAGCGTTGCCCGGGGCGCCAGCGAAATTCCACTTCCAACAGCATTCCTTCATGAGGGGTAAATGCCTCTTCACCCGCGCTTACACCATCGGGATGGTTGGTGGGATAAAAGGCATCCCTTTTCAAAAAACTGTACTGGCTGTGATTGTTCAAAGCCCGACGGCGGAAAGCGCTGAGCGAGGCCTCTGCCCAAAAGCCGTTCCACAATTCCTGCTCCCAGCGGATGTCCAGCCAGGCTCTTTCATAGAGCCGCAACAAGTTGCGCTTGGCGTATAGCGAAGCCAATTCGTTTTGAGACGCCGTAGGCACAGGCAAGCCATTCAGCGAACTCGCCTCCAAGCCACCCGATAAGGCCAACTCTGCCCTGTTCATTTCGTTGAAGTGAAAAACAGCAGACCCGCGAGGACGAAAAATGTGCTCTGCGTAGCCCCAGTCAAAAACTGCATTCAACTTTAAATAGCGATAGCCCTTTTTATCAAAAGACTGTTTGAAAAACCCTCCCGAGCCGTAATACACCCCCTGCACGGCATTGAAGCCCGTCAGCGACAAAGGCGAGTAAATCCCCCACTGGCGCCGCTTGCGGGTATTCCGATGCGTGTAGCCCGTCAGCAGCGCCATGGTGGTAAAGCGATTGGCCACCTTGTCGAGAGAATCCTGATAAGCAGGGCTCTCCCAAATAGCCTGCAAGCTGTCTTTTTTGTGGTAATCGAGTTGCTCTTCTTCGGTCAGGGGCAGAGGGCGCAGACTGTCGAAATAGGTGCGTCCCTGCTCCAGGGCATCGGGCTCCACCACAAAAACTTCGCGCTTATTCAACTGCCCTTCCAAAACTGATTTTTCGGGAAAGTCATACTCGCCATAGCGATTCATAAAATAGCCGCCAAAGACGAAGCCAAAGATATGCCCGCTAAACTGCAAAGACTGCGACCAGGGCAACCAGGCCTGCTGCCCGCCGAGGGGCACCCAACTAAGTCTGTAAACCAGGCTGTCGAGCGCAGGCTGGTTCATGGAAGCGCCGGAGATGGAAAGCTCGGCAGCCGTCAGCACCCACTCGTCTTCAAGTACGTAGAGCATGCCCGCAAAAGCCGGCCCGTCCTTAGCGCGGGGCCAACAACTGATGCGGTTGATCTCTCTGCCCTCGGCATCAAAATACGTGCCCTCGAGGCGATAGCGATAAAAGCGGAGGGCCTGGTCTCCTATGGGCGAAACAATGGGGCGGTCAAACGGCAGGGTATTTTCATACACATCCAGGCCTGCATTAAAAACGCTGTTGACGCCAAAATCGTCACTGCCGCTCACCTTGGAGGCAATAACTCGCTCCTGCCGCAAATCGGGAGGCACGACTTTCAACTCTGAGAAGGATTCGGAGAAATACAGAACCCCCGTACCGGCGGTATCGAGCACGCCTCCCATATCTCCCACTTCCCGGCCAAAGACCTGTTCGGGCGTATCCATCAGCCGTATGAGGCCCTTGACATAGGCCTTGCACACATAAGCAGGCCGGCCGGCTTTGATTTCATCACGACGCGCAATGACCTTGCGCATGATGGCATAAGCGGGGTCCTCGGCATCGGCGGTAATCTCCACCCCCTGCAAGGGCAAAGCAACCTGCTCCAGACTTACATCCAGCGATATGGCAGCGCTTTTCGGCAAAACCGAACGAATCTCAGTGCGATAACCCACGTATTGAAAGGCAATTTCGAGGGAGTCCGTACCGGCAGGCAGATTTAGCTGATAATAGCCCGACAGATTGCTGACGGCGCCCAGCTGCGTTTGCCCCTTTACGTAAACGGAGACAAAAGACAGCGGCTCACCGCTATCCCTGTCGGTGATGGTACCGGAAAGCACGCATTGGGCCTGCAACGAATTCAGAGCTGCCAAGAAAATCACCAAAAAGAAAGCAGCTTGAGCGCCAAAACGCTCAAGCCGCTTTTTGTCAAAGCACACTCTGCTTTTCAGAAAATTACTTAATCTCGAAGAGTGCATCATCTATCTCACCATTGAGAACAACATCCAAAAGTTTGAGCTGAATGGGCTGTGCTGCGGCACCCGAAATTTCCAGCTGAAACGGCATCATGATGCCGGGAGCTACCTCGCGGTAATCGCTAAAATTTTGCACGATGGGCACGGGCTCACCCGTACCCACATTTTGGAATGCCACCTGGCGCACTTTCAAACCGCTTTCCTTGTCGAAGTAAAGAACGATTTTTTCGCCATCGGGTTGCGTAACGGTTACCTGATAGGCGGGTTTTCCTTCGACTATCTCCAAGCCGTCGAGAGTGAGCTGGTAGCCATCTCCGAGGTAATCGGCTTCTTCAAACAAGGCAATCTCTTTTTTTGCTTCCGCCAAAGAGGCTTCGTCCATGGGTTGTACCTGACCCATCTGCTCAAAAACGCCTTTATCGCCATTGATGAGCTGTTTTTGCATTTCCTGTCCGTTCATGCTGACAGAAGAGTAGTATTTGTCCGGCAGGACTATAATGCGATGCTCTTCAAAAGGCATGCCGCTCATTTCCAGGCTGACTTTGGCATCGAGGCTTTTGATGGTTTTGATTTTGTCTTTGCCACCGATAGCCCTGAGATAATTTTCGACCACCTTGGTCGCAGTCATACCGGCGGGTATCTCTCCGGCAGAGGCAGCGACGGGATTGCCAAAGGCATCGTAATACTCGATTTGGCCATCGCTGTCGAAGGTTGCCAGCTTATCGGCTACTTCGCCCTTGTTGCCCACGACGAGCAGATAAGCCTGGTCCGGATGCAGGTACTTTTGAGCCATGGCCATGATTTGTTCAGCCGTAACGGCCTCGAGGCGCTCCAGGTAGGTTTCGTAGTAGTTCTCCGGCAAGTGGTAGCGGGCAATGTTGAGTGCAAAGCGGGCGATGGTCTCAGGGCGCTCCAGGGAGCGGCCAAAGCTGCCGGAAAGGTAATTTTTCACGAGACGCAGCTCATCCTCGCCTACGGGCTCTGTGCGCAGGCGATTCATCTCGTAGAGAAACTGCACCATGGCCGAATCCGTAACTTCGTTGCGCACACTGGCATAGGCTTTGAATTCGCCGACCAGAGGATCCGTAGAGAGGCGGGAACGGGCGCCATAGGTGTAGGCTTTGTCCTCACGCAGGTTGTTGTTCAGGCGGCTGCGGAAATAGCCTCCAAAGACAGTATTCATCACGCGGGCGGGCATGGCATCCGGATTGCCGGGAGCAAAGGAATTCACCGGATAAGTTACATTGATGACAGACTGCACCGCGCCGGGTTTGTCCACAAAACAAACGCGGGCTTCGGAGGGAGGCACGGGGTCTTTGTACTTCAACTCGGGCACATCTCCCCGACTCCAATCGCCAAAGTACTTCTGTGCCAGCGTTTTGACCTCGGCTGCATTGATGTCGCCCACCACGACGAGATAAGAAATGTTGGGCTTGAAGAAAGTGTTGTAGTAATTCTTGCACAGGTCGAGTGTAATGCGCTCTGTGCTTTCTTCTGTCTGTACTTCGCCATAGGGATGGTCTTTGCCGTAATTCAGGACATCAGACACATTGCCGGCGATGGTATTGGGGTCTGTTTTGGCTTGCGCCAAACCGGAGAGCGTTTGCTTCTTGAGTTTCTCAAACTCATCCTGCGGGAAGGACGGATGCAGCAACACATCCGACATGATGTCGAGCAGGGCTTCCTTGTGCTTGGTCAGGGAAGAGCCGTACAGCCCTGATGAACTGGAAGAGAAGGACGCGCCTATGAAGTCCACGGCTTCGTCAATCTCTGCCTTGCTGCGGTTGGTGGTGCCGCGGCTGAGCATGCTGCCCGCCATACTTACGAAGCCGGCTGCATCGCCCTCCGGCACGGGAGGAGCATCCACAAATACCTGGAAAGAGACTTTCGGCAATTTGTGGTTTTCCACTACGATGACCTTCAGGCCGTTGGGCATGGAAAACATGTCGTACTTGCCGATTTTGATTTGGGGAGCAGGCCCTGCTTCGGGGGCGTGCTTGCGAAAATCCTCCGGCATGCTGCTCATCTTCTGCCCTGTTTTGGGCGTACACATGGTGAAGAGGAAAACGCCCGACATCAACAGGCCGAGCAAAAGTTTATAGGATTTCATGTTTTGTCTTTTTGAGTTTCGGAAAACAGATTGTTGCGACTCTTGCTTTTACTGTTCTTCCTGCGGTTTGGGCAGGTAGTACAGCACGACGCGCTTGTCTAAAGTGTAGTACTTGCGCGCAGCATTGCGAATGTCTTCGCGGGTTACAGCCAGATAGCGGTCGAGTTCGGTATTGATGAGGTTGGCATCGCCATAGTAGAGGTAGTAATTGGCCAGGGTTTCGGCTATGCCTACCACAGAGCTGTTTTGGCTGACGAAGTCGCTTTCCACCTGGTTGCGCAATTTTTGAAATTCGTGCTCGGAGATGAGCTCGTTTTGCACTTTGCGAATTTCCTCATCCATAGCTTCCTCCAGCACTTTGGGGTCCACGCCCATATTGGCGATGGCAAAGCTGATGCTCGCGCCCGGGTCTTCGAGGGCCAGAGGGAAGTTACCTGCGAACAGGGCCAATTGCTTTTCATCCACCAGCGCTTTGGTAAAGCGGGAACTTTCACCTCCGGACAGCAGCGTTGAAAGCATGCTCACGGCATAGTAATCGGGCGTGCCCTGAGCCGGAATGCGATAGGTCTGTATCACTGCCGGCAATTGGATGTTGTCGTAAACGGTATCTCGAATTTCACCGCTCAAAGGAGGCTCCACAACGGTGGGTCTGGGTATTTCCCGCTTGCCTTTGGGGATGGTGGCGAAGTATTTTTCCACCAGTTTTTTGGCCTCTTCGATATCTATGTCTCCCGCAATGGAGAGCACGGCATTGTTGGGCACGTAAAAAGTGTGGTAGAAATTCACGTAATCTTCTTCGGTAGCGGCATCCAGGTGCTCCATAGACCCGATCACGGGCCAGCGATAGGGATGCACTTTGTAAGCCCGCTTAAAGCTCTCTTCGAGTATGGAGCCATAGGGTTGGTTGTCAATGCGTTGGCGGCGTTCTTCCTTGACGACCTGGCGCTGGGTTTCTATGCCCACGCTGTCCACCCTTGCGTGTAACATGCGCTCAGACTCCAACCAGAGGCCGAGGGCCAGATAGTTGGAAGGCAGAATTTCGTAGTAAAAGGTGCGGTCATACCAGGTGTTGGCATTGTTGGTGCCACCGGCATTTTGGATGTACTTGTCGAATTCTCCGCGCGCAATATTCTCCGAGCCTTCAAACAGCAGGTGCTCAAAGAAGTGCGCAAAGCCCGTGCGATTGGGATTTTCGTTTTTAGAGCCTACATGGTACATGACGCTGACAGCTACGATAGGCGTAGAGTGATCTTCGTGCAAAATCACATGCAGCCCATTGTCGAGGTCATACTCCACGAATTCAATGGGGTTCATTTGTGCCGGAAGGGCCCTGCTCAGGAGGAGCATCCCTGCCAGCATACTCAGACTAAAAAATTTTTTCATCATTGCATAACTTAAGTTGGTGAAATAAATGCCCTTGCCCGAAAAGCGCAGCTGCACTTTTCGGGCTTCAAAAGCCGGGCCGAAGGTCAGGCTTTTTGGGCAAACGGGAAAAATATTCCGACAAATGTTTACAGACGGGCGACCAAACGAAGGGAAGGCGACAAAACCTCACCTCTCTTATACCATTTTGTCGGCACAGGAAGAGCTGGCAAAGGCGTCGGGTTTGGCCTTAAAGATAAAGCCCATGCTCAGGATGTAGCCCATGGCTTCTTTCAGAGCCTTATTGGACTGAAACTGAGGGTCTGTGTTGATGTCGGCATGCACCTCCAAACCCACATCATAAGCATCCAACACATCGCAAAGGGCATAGGCCACCTCTACCGAGCGGGCCACCTCGGTGATCATCCGCTCGCGCAGGGTCATTTTGCGCTCTGTGTGGTGGTTGCTGATAAACATAAACCCACCGCGTTTTTCGCGCAGAAATACCACGACGGTAGCAAACTCAATATGTTTGCCCCGAACCTGAGAGTCGGTACCTATACAAACTTTCATGCGATGGCCGGCGGCCAGCTCGGTTTTTAGGGTACGCTCTACGGCCTCTGTCAGAGGCTCTTCAATGCGTTGGCCATTCAGGCGGCGCCATTTCATGTCTTGATAGTTGAAGGCAAAAGTGTTTAGCGATTAAAAATGTGTTTAGCTTTGCGCTAAGATACGGTTTTTCCATGACTTATGCGCTTTCCATACTGGTCCCCGTTTACAACTTTGACGTTCGCCCGTTGATGCAGCGCTTTGCAGAGCAGGATTTGCTGTCTGCGGGGGGAAAGGATTGCCTGGAATTTCTCTTTTACGACGATTGTTCTTCCACCAACGTTTCCAGAACGAATGAAGCCGGGCAAATGCTGCCCAATCTGCGCTTTAAAAGGTTGAGCCAAAACCTCGGCCGCTCGCGCATACGCAACCTCCTCGCGCACGAGGCCCGCGGGCGCCTGCTGCTCTTTCTCGACTGCGACGCCATGCCGCAGGATGCCGGCTTCCTGAGCAGATACCTCAAAGCCGCCGACGAACAAAGTGTACTCTGTGGTGGCACCGCCTACTCCCGCCAAGCGCCCAAAGACCCCCGACTCCTGCTGCGCTGGCGCTATGGCCGCAAACGCGAGCAAAAACCGGCAAGCCGGCGCAACGAAAAGCCCTATCTGCACTTTCACAGCTTCAACTTCCTGGTACCGCGCGACATTATGCTGCGGGTGCCATTTGACGAAAGTCTTAAAAAATATGGCCATGAGGACACTTTCTTCGCCTTCCGGCTGCAGGAAGAAGGCATCCCCCTGCGCCATTTCGACAATCCCGCCCTGCACCTCGGGCTTGAACCCGCCCCGCGCTTCATCCAAAAAACCGAGCAGGGCATCCGCAACCTGCTGCAGCTCAAAAAGACCCGGCCCGACTTCTCTCTGCGCCTGCT
Organism: Saprospiraceae bacterium; assembly: GCA_027030635.1. Classification (GTDB taxonomy): domain Bacteria; phylum Bacteroidota; class Bacteroidia; order Chitinophagales; family Saprospiraceae; genus WGBN01. The sequence goes on from JALVES010000094.1 coordinate 7,611, forward strand.
CGATGCCGAAGAACGCCTGAAAAAACTCCCTCTGCCCCAAAGCCTGCTGCCCATCCTCAAAAGCCATCTGCTCCACAGCCATCGCCCCTCCCTCAGGGCCTTCGACCTCTACAAACTGCTCTTCCTGAGAAAATGCAGGCAAACCAAAGATTTTTCTTGAAAAACTTGCCCGCTCTTTGAAAAAAGGCCTATATTTAGCCTTTGAAACTTATACACTTTCACCACTAAAAAACTAAGGAAATATGAACATCACTTTCAATCGCTTGCGCGAAATCAAGCACCAACTGCCCACCGGCAGCGTAAAACGCATCGCTGACGAACTGGGCCTGACCGAACAAGCCGTGCGCAACTACTTCGGAGCCAAAAAATACAACGACCAGGGAGAAATCATAGGCAAACACATAGAACCCGGCCCCAACGGAGGCATCGTACATCTCGAAGACGACACCATACTCAATCTCGCCCTGCAAATTATCGAAGAAGCTTCATCCCAACAAGAAGCCTGAAAACAAAGAAGATAAAGACGAGGTACTGCCTCGTCTTTATCTTTTTATGAAACGGATTCAAAGCACCACAAGCACCCGGCTGCTGCCATCGGAAAAAGCCAGCACATAAGTGCCCGGCGAGAGCGCACTGAGGTCTATTTGGAAATGGCCTGCCGCAGCAGAAGGCACCTCTCCCCTCAACAACACACGGCCATACAGGTTGCTCAGCGTCCAGGTGATGTCTGCATCGCTCAGGCGCTTGTAGTAAACTTCGGCAAAATCAACAGCCGGATTGGGCGACACTTGCCAGTCCGACTGCGGCTGCGGAGGCTCATACGCAGCCGTAACCTGCGTCCAACGAGCCTCAAATTCCTGACGGAAAATGTTCGCCACATCGGCATCGTGCAGGATGAGGGTGTTTTCGTCATTGATGTTGTCGGCAGAGTTCGTCCAGTTGTGGGAGCCGGTAACGACCAGGGGGTCGGCATCTGCATAGCCCTCGTCCACAATGGCGTACTTGTGATGCAACTGCCCGTCTTGCCAATGGGCATGTACGGAAACGCCCGAAGCCTGCAAATAGCCAAACTCAGTACCCCACTCATCCGCATTTTCGATCAGGCCACGGATGTTGCGCCCGGATTGGTGCAAAGCCACGATGGCATCGGCCAAATCGTCTTTGGTGAATAAGAGCAGGGCAAAATCCAACTGCTCATCGGTCGTCTGCAAAGCCCTCAAAATGTGTGAAGAAGTGCCGTCAGAGGGTGAGAAATAAGCCTCTACGGGCACACCCCCGATGACGAACTGATGCGGGGTGTTGTCCTGCTTCTCATCGCCAAAACGCGCCTGAGCGGCATTGGGATTGATGCCTGAGCCGCCCCACATCTCCTCAAACTCGCGCAGATAGGTGCGTGCCAGGCTCTGGTCCTGAATGATAAGGGTGTTGTTGTAGGCATTGATGACGTTGGAGAAAGTCATGTTCATAGAGCCGGTGATGACATAGGCGTCATTGACGTCCTCGGGGTCTATGACCAGTATTTTGTTGTGCATGATGCCGTCTGCCGAGCTGCCGTAAAGCACGGGAAAGGGCGGCGGCGGTTGCAGGGCGCTGTTGTTGGTTTCGTCGTCGGCGATGAAGCGCACGACGACGCCTCTTTCCCAGGCATCGGCCAGGGCTTCCACGAAGTTGTCGCGGCTGGTGTTGTACATAAACACGCTGATGGAGGTCTGGGCGGCATTGATGCGCTCGATGATGGCATCTTCCACCTCCTCATAGCTGTTGCCTGCGGGATAGACTCCATTGGAGTACGAGGGATCGGTGGACTGGTTGAAATACACCTCTATGCTGCCCGAAGAGAGCGAGGCCGTGCTGTACAGGCCCACCGGCGAACTCACCTCTGCCCCATCGCTTTCTGCCACTACGCGCACGTAATAAAAGCCGGCGTCCTGCAAACCGCTGATGCTCAACTCGTGTTCCGTACTCATGCCCGCTTCGGCCACGTAATTGTCGAGCAAATCCGGCTGCGTACCGTAATAAATGCCTCCCTGAGCGGGCGCACTGGTCGTCCAGCGAAAAGTCAGGGCATGGGGTTGAATATCGCTCAGGGCGGGTTGTTCGACCCAAAAAAGGCAGGCCGCAGCGGCTTGCAGGTCATCCGCATCCCGCGGCAACAGTTGGTACTGGCCGTTGTACTCGGAGACGATGCCCCTCACATCGGTGGCCTCTGTGGGGATGTCCGTGCCCGTCAAAGCGCTGCCGCTTGAGAGGTAGAGGGTTACTTCATTTCCGGAAGGCAAAGCAAGCGAATACTGCCCCGAAGAAAAGCTGCCGGTCTCCGAAAACTGCCCACAGGGCAAGAGCACGAGTTGTCCTTCTACACTTTCAGAGAGATCGCCTTGCGGCAAATGCAGGGGCTCGGGCAAGGGCAAGCCCGAGCTCAAAATCTGAAAGTTCGTAACGGGATTGATTTCCAGCAGGCCGTTGTACTCGCTCAGCTCGCCTGTGAGAAGAATGGAATCTCCCCGCTGCACCGAAGAAAAGCCCCCGACGGAGCCTGCTCCCGGATATGCTGCAATGCCTGCCGTGGCATCCTGCACAAAGCGAATGCTCCCCAACTCGTCGCCGTTGAGCACGATGCCTCTAATGGTAACTTCAACGCCAAGAGACTCCGCCCTCGCATCGGCTATGCTCTGCTGCGCTGTCAGACAAGACGCCAAAGACAACAGGAGGACGAACAGGCCCGCCCTCTGCAGGATTCGTAAGGCCCTCATCACTGAATGTTCACATTGTCAATGCGATACGAGGTCGTGCCATTGACGGGGTCGCCCACGTAGCGGAAGCCGATATAGCCCTTGCCGGAAAAGCCCGACAGATCCACAGCTCCGGAGGGCACCCACTCGTGATAAGGGTCGTTCTCACCGGCCAGGGTGCAGGACAGCTGCGTCCAGGTGGCATCGTCGAAATTCACGCCATCGAAGTCGGTGGAAATCCATACAGAGAGGCCATCGTGATTCCAGTAGGCTTGGGCGGATTCAAAATTCAAAGTCCGCGGCTCGCTCAGGTCTATGGCCGGAGTGATGAGCCAGCACTCGTTTTCGGCATCGGAGGAGTTGTAGGCCGTGGCCTGGGCATAGACGTTGTTGTCAAACTCCTTGGCCTGCCAGCGGCGCGTGCCTTTAACGGCCAGGTTGAGCCAGCCTTCGAAGTCAATGTCTTCGTTGTTGACGCCGGTTTGGAAGTCTTCCTGCAGGCTGGTCAGTCCCGTGCCTGATCCCGGGCCGCAGCGTTCATTGTCCATAGCCAATTCTTCCGGATCGCGCACGAGAAACTGAAACTCATCGCCATACACGCTGAGTATGCCGATGAAGGTACCGCTGCCGACGGGCGTTTTTTGCCCGGCAAAATCGGAATAGCCGCTGGTGCGTACCAAAACGGTATGCTGGCTGTTGCAATCTTCCAACACGCGGTTGATGGCCTGCAGGTTGACGGGGTCGGCAAAGGGTTGTCCGGCATCGGCCAACTCAAATTGCACCTCATCCAACTGGATGAGCGTACTGACCATGTCAGTCGTCAGATCAGCCATGCTGACAACAGTCGGCTGGATGTCTTTGCCGCCATCGCCCCGGCAGATGAAGTCGTCGAGCACGGCCTCTTCGATGGTGCCGAGTTGAATCAGGCCGTTGTAGTCGCTCAACTCGAGGCCGTTGCAGCGCACCCAAATTTCGCGGCCGATGGGGAAATTGTTGTACAGGTCCGTAATGCCAAAGCGCAGTTGGATGCCGGCAGTTTCGTCCTGAATTTCAATGGAGCGATACCAGTTGCCGGTGCGGTCATCGGCTACGACCACGCCCCGGATGACGATGTCTTCTGAGATCAATTCGGTTTGCCCCAGGGTATGCATGGCTTTCAAGTCTGCAATGGTATGGGTGGCATCCAGCGTACACACATCTGCAGCCGGCGGCTCGTCGAACTGCAGGTCCACACAGGAGGGAAAGGCCAGTGCAAAGACGGCCAAAACGGAGAGGAGGATTTTATGAGAGATGTTCATTGTGAAGAGTTTTTTTGTGTTCGTGTTTTTTTGAGGGCTTTCGCCAAATGGGCTCCATTTGGCGAAAGCCTTATAAATCTTCCGGCCTACATGCGGAAACTGATGTTCAAAAAGTAGGTGCGCCCGTAGTAGAAGTAATAGCGATTCGGGAAGCGGCCCGGGTCCTGGCTGGCAAAGTCGAAGCGCAACTGCTCATAGCCTCCGGTGATGAAATTCTGATTGTCGAGGATGTTGCTCACGCCGAGGTTGAGGTAGATGAAGTAATCTCCAAATTTAAAGGACTTACCGCCGAAGAAGTCGAGTGTAACGGCCGGCTCACCGCGATCCTGGCCGAGGATGGCCTTCCAGGCATCGCTGCCCGGGCGCAGGGTACTCACGGCTTCTTCCGTGCGGCGATTGGGATTGACATCCAACCAGACGCCATCGAAGTAGTTGAGGTTGAAAGTCGCGAACCAATACTTTTTGCTGTTGTAACGCAAACCCAGGGTATAAGCCGACTGCGGCATGCCGGGCAGGTAATAATTTTGCAGGTAAATGGTGCGGTCTTTGACAAAAACCGAGGGATTGTTGTCAGTAACAATGGTTGCCGTCGGGCGGGTGTCGTAGATGTACTGTCCGATAGCTGCTACGGCATCGAGTTCGAGGAAGGATGTGGGGTGCCACTCTACGGCGATTTCTGCGCCCATGTGTCGTTTACCAATTTTAGTCAGGGCAAAGTTGACGAAGCCGAGGGAGATGGTTTCATCGCCGATATCGCTTGCAATTTCTTCATCGTTGAAGAAGCTCATCACGCGGGTACCGTTGCGGAATTTGGTGTAGAAACCGGTTGCACGAAATTTCAGGGCGGGAGCGCGATAGATGTAGTTGAGCTCGCCGGAGGTAATTTCTTCGCTGCTCAGGCCTTCTACGATTTGGTCGCGGGTACGGGGTGAGAGGTAGGCATTGCGAAAGAAGGGCGCGCGCGTCAGGTAAGCGCCGTAAGCGCTGAGGTAATTGCGGTTGTTGATTTTCAGCAGCAGGCCACCTTTGACGCCATAATTGAGAAAGGACTGCACCTCCGATTTGCCGAAGGAGTTGTCGGGGAACAGGCCGCTTTTCATATCACCCTCCCGCCAGAAGCGGGTATTGGAGACCTGAGCGCCGAGGGAAAAATCAATGCGCGGCAGGTGATAAACCAATTGCGCCCAGCTATAAGCCTTGTGGATGTTGGGGTTGTAATCGTAGCCAAAGCGGTCGCCGACTTTGAGGATGCGATTGGGGTTGTTCAAATCGTTTTGTGCGGCATCGGGATTGTCGGGAAAGTCGCGTTCGGCGAAGCGGTTGATGTCCACGTAAAATTCACCGCCCAGCAGGTCATTGACCAGTTTGTAGTTATCGCCCTGATACATACGGTAGCCCAGGGCTGCGCTCACGTCCAATCGTTTGCCGAAAGGCATCTGAAAAAGCGACTGAAAGTTGAGCTCTTTGCTGTCGTAGCGGCGCTCTTCGAGTATGTACTTGGAGCGGCGTCCGGCGACTGTTTCGCCTGTGCCGTTGGCATTTTCAATTTCTTCATAGCTCTCGTAGTTGACCTGATAGAGCTCGTCCCAATCGAGTTGCTGCACCGTTTGATCGTTGATCCAAGCCTGAGTAACGAGCTCTTTCATGGGGCCGTCATCGAGGAAGCTGGGCAGGTAGCGATAGTAGTTGGGTCGCGGATCGCGGGCGTCATACCAATCGAGGGCTGTACTGCCGTTGCGACCGGTCTGGAAGGAGACGGCGGTGGTGAGCAGTCCGTTTTTGCCGAAGTTCCAGTCGTGGCGCAGGATGGCTATGGGCTGGTGTATGGTAGAAACGCGGGAATTGCGCTTTTTGCCGTTTTGAAAGCCCCAGTAGGAGTTGTAGTAATGCGTGCCGGTGAGTTGGTACAACTCAGCGATGGCTGCCGTGGAGCGACCCCGCCTGATGGGGGCGCCAAGTACGGTGAGATTTAATCTTTGGCTTTCGCCAAATTTTTTGTCTATGGAAAGGAAGTAAGACCAGGCATCGTAGAAGGTGCCCTCCACATAGCCTTCCTGCGCCCAGCGCCGCGAGCCGGAGACCGAAACTGCCCAGCCGTTCTTCAGCGGGCCGCTGGACCAGGTGGCCATGAGGCGATTGCGGTAGCTGCGGTTGGAGGAGGAATAGGAAACGCGCAACTGCTTGCGCTGGGAAAGCGCACGGGTATCTATGGTGGTGGCGCCGCCTATACCGTTAAAGCTGTAGTCCATAGGCGCCAGGCCCACCTGCGTGTGCCGGTTGCGGGTAACGTCGTTCAGCCCGCCCCAGGCGCTCCAGTAGGGCCGCCCGTTCTCCAGGCGGTTGACGGGTACGCCGTTGAGGTAGATGGTGGTGTTCTCGGAGTCATAGCCACGGATGCGGAAGCGGGCCGAGCCAAAGGTATAAGCCGCTGTGGAGACAAAGAGGTCGCGCGAAGCCGTCAGCAGGCCGGAGACTTCCTGGGAGCTTTCCTCCTGGGATTCTAAGTCTTCGAGCGTAATGGTACCCAATTCGAGGCGGGTATCTTCTTCATCCGCATCCGCCGGTTTGAGCAGGATGTCGCCCAGATCAATCACCTCAAATTCTTTGACCGTCACGGTCTTCTGCAGTTGCTCGTAATCCGGATGGAAGATGGTAAGCCGGATGTCGGTAAGGTCTGCGGCCAATTCCAGCTCAAACCGGCCGTTTTCATCGGTATAGGTGTCTGCCAATTGCGCATCCACATGCGCATTGGGAATGCCCCGGCCCGTGCCGGCATCTTTGACCGTGCCCTGCACCAGCAATAGCTGGGCGCGCAGCCCGAATCCCGGCAGCAGGATGGCTGCGAGGAGGAAGAGGAGTTTGTTCATTGTTCGTGTATTTGGGGCAAAGATAGGGAAATGTGGGCGCTTTTCTCTAATGTGGGGCCTGCGGCCCTAATGTGGAACGCAAGCGTTCTAATGTGGAGCGCTTCGCGCTCTAATGTGATTTTACGCTCGCTTCGCATCGCGTGAAAACGTTCTCGAGGGCTCGAGGCTTACGCCACGAGCTGGAATGTGTCGGGCTCCGCCCTTGAGGGCGTTTCCAAGCATAATTTGGTTGCGTTCGTCACGTTCGTCACGTTCGTCACGCCTTCAT
>JALVES010000095.1 GCA_027030635.1 Saprospiraceae bacterium
CCAAGTGCTACGGAGGCGACATCACCCGCAAGCGCAAGCTGTTGGAAAAGCAGAAAAAGGGCAAGAAAAAAATGCGCCAAATAGGCAAGGTGCAGGTGCCGCAGAAGGCTTTTTTGCAGGTGCTGAAGTTGGATTAGTGTTTACAGTTTACGGTTTACAGTTTACGGTTTACGGTTGATTTAGTGTTTGGTTTTTATATTCTTATGCTGTTTTGTTTTTGCTGTTTTGACTGGAGACTTGTTGGTTTGAGTGGTGCATCGCGTTTTTATAGTGTAAGTCTTGTGTCGAGTTGCAAACTATAAACTGTAAACTGTAAACAGTAAACTGTAAACTAAAAAAAGTAATACGTCCCCCCACCCCCTCCATCAAATCTCGGATTTACGATGTTGCTGTATTTGGAGCCGAAGGTGTAGCTCAGGTTCAGGTAGGTGAAGTAGCTGAAGTCGGTTTCTACGATGCGGTCGCCCAGCAGGAGGGAGGGGATGCTTACCTGGTCTTTGGGGAGTGTAATTTGATCGCTGATGAGGGAGAGGTAGCCTCCGAGGGTGAGGGTAAGGCCGCGGGCGACATTCCAGTTGAGGCTGGGGTTGAAAGAGAGGCTGTTGAGCCGGAAGTCGTGGAGGTAGTTGCTGTAGTCTATGCCGAAGGAGACGTTTCCCCAGGGTTGGTTTTGATAGATGTTGAAGGCGAGCTGGTGTTGCCACACGACCTCACTTAATTGATCGAAGATGGTGGTGTCTTCGTATTGGTTGTAGGTGGGGCCGATTTTGTAGGTGAGTGTGATCATGCGGCGGTCTGATTCCGAGTAGGGAAAGAGGTCGTATTCCAGGCCCAGTCTCAGATCGTTGCCGAGTTTAATGTTGGAGTAAGAGCTGTTGTTGGTGTTGACGAAAACACCCCAGGACAGGTGGTCGTCAATGGCGCCTATGTAGCTGGCGTTGGCGTAAAAGCTTTGCACTACAGAAGTGAAAGTATCGGTTGAGATGATTTCTCCGAGCGAGTCGCGGTAAAATATGTAAAAGTTTTGCTTGTTTTGTCTTCCGGACAAGCTGAATCTCCACTTGCTTTTTTCCGTCACGCGATTGGCACTGAGGCGCGAGCGCAGGCTGAGGCTGTTGCTGGTGCTTTGACCGTTTGCATTGCCTCCGCCGCTTATGGAGAAGACCCAGGCTTTCCAGGGGTCGCTCGGTTGCTGGCTTTCTTCGGTTGGTTTTTCTTCTTCCTGTACGATTTGGTAGGATATTTGTTCAACTAAGGGCGTTTGCAGCAGGTAGGGGAGCAGGCCGCGTTTGTAGAGGGCGAGCAGTTTGTTGCTGATTTCGCGCTCGGTGTCGTCTGTTTCGGTATGGACTGTGAGGGTGTCGTTTTGCCCTTCGAAGCGGCCTTGTCCGAGCAGATACATGACGTATTCGTCTCCGCCACCGGTGTTTTGCGAGGTTACCAGCACGTAAATATCGGCGCTTTGTCGTTCGCGCAGGTAGTTGACGTAGTTGACTTCGCGTTTGAAGTTGTCGTAGTCGCAGTCGAAGCAATCGAGGAATACATTGGGGGCGCCTGCAATGACCCGTGAGGCGTCGTTTTGGGCTTTCGCCAAATGCGCTCCGAGCAGAAAGAAGAGCGTGATAAAAAGCAGTGTGTTTTTTTTCATGTCTGTAGTTTGGTGGCGTTTTTGATGCGCAGTGCTCCCGAAGGGCGCGGAATGCTTAATCATAACGGCAGTTTGCTGATAAGCTTAGACGTCAACTGCAATTTTAACCTTTGTGCTCAGCATCCGGGAGGGTGCAAAGGTGGCTGACAATCCGGGTACTCGCTAAATCCGCGAAAATCCGCTGCACCCGCGAAAATCTTTAGGCTGAGCTTGCCGAAGTCCGCGTTCTATTGGCTGCTTAGGCCTTAATAGAACGCGGGCTTCGGCAAACTCAGCCTGACAGATGACGCGGATTGTGCGGGTTTCCGCGGGTTTAAACCGGTTCAACTTGATAGCTTGGTTTCTGATGGAAACAGGCAGCCAAAAACTTAATGAACCATTGAATTTGACAGTATGCTTTTTATTTTTAGGCTCCCGGCTTATTGCGATACCGTAAACGTTTGCCCTCCGGCCGAAAAGCTGTACCAGTTGACGGAGCGGGGGCTGTTGTCGGAGGTGCTTTTGCTCATTTTGACCTTGATCTTGCCTTCCAAGGGTTGCCCGCTTTTCTTTTCGTAGAGGCTTTTGTATTTTTCAAAGACGGCTTGCGGTTGTTTTTTGCCATCAATCACGAGTTTTTTGGGGGTGAGCAGGAAGGAGAAGTTGGTCTTGTCGGGCAGTCGCCCTTCGAGATGGGCGAGTTTGATCAGGTAGTTAACGGCATCGCTGTTGTCGGGAGGTGCGAGGAAGGAGGAAAGCTCGTCTTTTCTGGTTGTAATGACGATGGGTTGGTCGCTTGCGGACATGCTGTCCTGTCTTTCTTCAGCCGGCGGGACGTGGATGACAATTTGCATGGTCTCTTCAAAAGTTTCGGGATCGAAGGTGATGATGGTGTCTATTTCGACATCTGCATTCATGGGGGCAGACTGGGGCATGTTGGGGATCATTTCAGACAGATCCACCTGCACCTCCATGAGGCTGTCCTGCAATTGTTCCAACTCTATGGCTATTTGGCTTAAGACTGCGTTCAGAGAGTCTCCGTTCACTTGCTTCATCAGGATGGAGACGAGGCTGTCGTTGGCTGTTTGCAATTGGGGCAGGTCGAGGTCTTCCCAGGAGATGACGTATTCCGTCGTTTTTTTATAGGTTGCGGGATCGAAAGTGATGATGGTATCTATAATGATGTTGGGTGGTTGAGTGCCGTCTCGCTGAACGATAACAATGGTTTTCGAGCTGTCGGCAGAGGTGGTTACGGTAACATGTAGGTTTTCCTCTTCTTCTTCGACTGCTGTCTTGGGGGCTTCAGGCAAGGTGTCGGGAAGCGCTGCAGGCTCGTTGGGCAGCAACAGCTCTGTGTTTGTTTTCGGTGGAGGGTTTTGAACATTTGCCTCGGCCGGCTGGAAGGCGAAGAAGAGTACTCCAAGCAGAAGCATGAGTGTGGCGATAATCTTTTCCATGACGAATTTTTTAGTTTGTTGAAAGGAGGTTTCTTGTGAGAGCAGGCGCCGGATGCGCAGAAAAAGGCGGCTGTTTTTGGACAGCAGCGTGGCAGCTTGCAGAGGTGCCTGTACGTCTGAGTTTTGGAAGTAGAGCAAAGCTCTGGCGTAAGTCTGTGGCTTGCAGGAATAAGCGAGGACGAGGTCGTCGCAGCAGTGTTCGCGTTCTTTGCGGATTTGTCCGGAAATCCACCAGACGAAGGGGTTGAAGTAGAAGGCGACTTCGACCAGGTTTTGCAGGATGGAGAGCAGGAAATCGTTGCGGCGTATGTGCGCCAGTTCGTGTCTCAACACGGCTTCGATGTATTCCGGCGGTGCCTGGGCAATGGCTCCTGCCGGCAGCAGGATGAGGGGCTTGAAATGCCCGATGAGCATGGGCGTTTGCACGAGCAGCGACTCAAAAAGCTGCACGGTCTTGTGCGTTACTCCCATTTCAGAGGCATAGCCGAGGAAGCGTTCCATCCATTTTTCCGGAACCGGACGGAGCCCCTTGTGTCTGTATTGTTGCATTTGGCGAAAGCCCCACAAAAAGCGCAGCAGGAAGAAAACCAGACCTATGCTCCAGTATTGCACCAATTGCGGTAAGGCAGTTTTGAGCGTATGAAGGAATTGTAACAAGGCACTTGTTTCAGAGCTATGCCTTTCGGCAAATACAATCAACTCAGCGCTTTCTTTTGCAGCTGGAGCGCTGCCGGCCTCGGGCCAGTGGATGTAGAGCAGGCAGCAGCTCAACAGTAAAAAAGCAATCAGTGAACCCCACGCGATGCGGTAGCGCAAAACGCTTTTTCGGGAGGGGATGCTCTTGAGCAGAGGCGCCGTCAGCAGGGCGAGCAGCACGCCAATCCAGAGGGAATGCAGCAGCATCCAGCCGATGGCTTCCGTGAGGGTTTGAGCGGGTGTAAAGATGGTTTCCATGGCGATTCTTTTGGCAGGTGAATGGCGGTGAATGCGCGTTTATCTGCTCATTCTTCTTCCAGCATTTTCAGCATTTCACGAATTTGGCGGACTTCCTCCTTGCGGAGTTTTTCATCGCCGCCGAGCAGGTTCATCACCAGGCGGGCCGAGGCTCCGCGGAAGACGCCACCGAGCAGCTTTTGCAGCAGTTTATCCTGCACCTCTTCGCGGCTGATGGCGGCCGTGTAGAGGTGGCTGCGCTGCGAGGTGTCGCGCTGCACCAGGCCCTTTTCCACCATGATCTGCATGAGCTTGAGGGTGGTGGTGTAGCCCGTGCTGCGGCGGGCCGCCAGTTGTTCATGCACTTGCCTGACACTGGCGCCGGGCTGCTGCCACAGAATTTCCAGAATTTCCAGCTCGGCCTCC
>JALVES010000096.1 GCA_027030635.1 Saprospiraceae bacterium
CGACCCTGAGCACTACAAAAAATATTGCCAGAACCATAAAAACCACGAACTGCAAACAATGGCTTGTACAGGATAACTCTGTGGGTGCCTTTACGAACCCATTTAACAACTTTTCAAGGAACTTTTTGCCTGCGCAATGAAAAACCAGAATACAAACAATCTCTAATTTTCAACCCGCAGGAGAGGGTGCCTGAAGAAAGTTTTTTTGCCGGATTTGCGGAAGCTCGATGCCTCCAAAAATCCGCACAACAACATCTGACGCATCGCTTAATCAGACGACTTCGTGCTGACAAGCCTCGACTATGCCCCAGATGTTCCATCAACCCTGACAACGCGAATTAAAAACTAAAACCATGACGTTTTTAACTCAAAACCTAACCTCTTGGCAACCCAAAGTTACAACTTTTTCAAAATTTTTTTGCTATGTTCACAACATAGCATCTGTAAACTGTAAACCAAGAACACTAAACACTAAACGCTCAACACTAAACGCTAAACACTCAACTCCCCAAATTATCCAAATAATTCTTCAGGAACCCCATGACGACGATCAGGCCGAGGTCGAATTGGGCGTTGTTGTTGATGACGAGGTCGGCTTTTTCTTTGTAGGGTTGGATGTAGCTTTCGAAGGTGGGGAGTACGTGGTTTTCGTATCGGTAGAGTACGTCTTCGAGGGGGTAGTTGCGTTCGATGCGGTCGCGTTTGATGCGTCGGATGAGTTTGATGTTTTCTTTGGCGTGGAGGAAGATGCGCAGGTCGAGCAGTTGATTGACTTCGGGGTAGTGGAAGACGAAGAGGCCTTCGATGATGAGGATGGGGGCGGGTTTGAAGGTGAGTTCTTTGGCGGTGGCTTTGTCGTTGTTGAAGGTGTATTCCATGCGTTTGACGGTTTGGCCTTCGATGAGTTTTTGGATGTCTTTGGCGAAAGCCTCGCGGTCAATGGCGCTTGGGAGGTCAAAGTTGACGATGCCCTCTTCGTCGCGCGCTTGCTGCTCTATGGGGCGATAGTACTCGTCTTGTGAGAGCACGCAGACGGTGCCTTCGGGCAGTCCTTCCCGTATTTTGCGGATGAAGGTGGTTTTGCCGGAGCCGCTGCCACCTGTAATACCGAGAACTAAGGGGTTTGAGTTTTTCATGCGTAATCTGCTATGCGGCCTCAAAAGTAGAAATTTCTTTACTTTTGGACGATTTTTTCTTTACGCCCGGGCTGAAGAAGGTTTGGGCGAGCGCAAAATTTTGTACGGATGGAATTTCTTCACAGTCTTGGAAGGGGGGCTCTGGGCATGGCAGCCCTGTTGGCCATAGCTTACTTGTTGAGCAATGACCGCAGTCGCATCAACTGGCGGCTCGTTGGCACCGGCATTTTGATGCAGGTCGTTTTGGCGGTGGCAATCCTGGAGTTGCCTTTTGTGCGGGATGTCTTTGATGCCATTGCGCGTTTTTTCGTGGTGGTATTGGACTTCACCAATGCGGGGGCCGGTTTTGTGTTTGGCGACTGGCCGGATGTGGCGCAGTTGGAGAATGGCGTAACGGGTGAGCCTCACACCATTGGTTTCGTCTTTGCTTTTAAGGTGTTGCCGACCATCGTTTTCTTTTCGGCCATCACGGCGGTTTTGTACTATTTGGGCATTTTGCAGCTCATCATCAAGGGTTTTGCCTGGGTGATGACCCGCAGCATGAAGCTGACCGGTGCGGAGAGCCTGGCGGCGGCGGCCAACGTCTTTATCGGTCAGACGGAGGCGCCTTTGGTGATACGGCCCTATCTGGAGGGCATGTCGCGCTCTGAGATCATGTGCCTGATGACGGGGGGCATGGCTACCATTGCCGGCAGCGTCTTTGCTGCTTATGTGGGTTTTTTGGGCGGCGATGATCCCGTGCAGCGTCAGCTCTTTGCCACCCACCTGCTGACGGCTTCCATCATTTCGGCGCCGGCGGCCATTGTGGCGGCCAAGATGTTGTATCCCGAAAAGCGGGAGGTGAGTCTGGAGGCGCAAAAACTGGACATCCCCCGGCAGCAGGCCGGCAACAACCTCTTGGATGCCATTTCCCGTGGCACCGGCGACGGCTTGAGGCTGGCTGTCAATGTAGGCGTGATGTTGTTGGTTTTTCTCGCTTTTGTGGCCATGGCCAACTACTTTCTCCAGGACATGCTGGGCGAATGGACGGGCTGGAATGAGATGGTGGTAAAAGCTACGGACGGTCGTTTTGAGGGTTTTAACTTGCAGTATTTGCTGGGCCTGCTCTTTGCGCCTTTTGCCTGGCTGCTGGGAACGCCCAATCAGGATGTTTTGCTGATGGGGCAGTTGTTGGGGGTCAAGACTACGCTCAACGAGTTTATCGCTTACGCCCAGCTCAACGGGATTAAGGATCAGCTTTCGCCAAAATCGGTCATCATCGCCACTTACGCGCTTTGCGGCTTTGCAAATTTCGGTTCCATAGGCATTCAGATTGGCGGCATCAGCGCTCTGGCGCCCAATCAGCGGCAGGCTCTGACGGAATTGGGCATCAAGGCCCTGGTAGGCGGTACCATCGCGGCATTTATGACGGCGGTCATTGCCGGCGTACTCGCCTGATCAGCGAACGAAAACGCTATGAAAAGATATTTGTGGCTGGCATTGCTCCTCTTTTTGGCTTTGTTGCTCGGGCGGGCCGGCATGCCCGATTGGCATGAAGGCCCTGAGCAATATCTGGCGGATACGCCTCTTTCGGGCTACAGGTTTTCTGCGGTCTTACAGGCATTTGGCGAAAGCTCGCAGGCGCTGCTCGGCAAGTCTGCCTGGGCTTTTCGCTTTCCCATGCTTTTGCTGGCGATGGGCTTGTTGCTGTTGTTGTCCGAGCTTGGGCGGATACTGTTTGGCGAAAGCCGAAAAAATCTCCAACTGGCCGTTTTCATGTCTTCGGTATGGTCGCTTTTTGCTTTTTCACAGATGGGAGGCGATGCCTGGCTGTTGGCGGCTTTGGCGGGATATGGCCTGACGGCAGTGCTCTACCTGAAGCGGCCATCGGCGCCCCTTCTTGTTGAGAATATCTTGTTTTTGTCTTTGGCTTTGTGGATAGCCTGGTTGCCGGCCCTGTTGGGCAGCATGGCATTTTGGCTGGTTTTGCGTTTTTTTCACCCTTTCGGGAAACGCCTGAGCGGGCTGTACTCCTCGCTACTCTGGTTGCCGGCCCTGGCTGCGGGGGCTTCGGGCTATTTGTTTTATGAGCCGGAGCTTTTTCTAATGGCTTTTCCGCAGCAGGGGCAGTGGTCGGAGCTTTCTTCCGGTCTCAGCGCTTTTACGGCCTGGGCAGAGATGAAGCCCGGCGTGTATCTGCTGTTGCAGGTGTTGGCGCTTTTGCCCTGGCTGGGTTTCCTCGCGGCGGGTTTGTACGAGATGGTGTTGAATTTGCGGAAGCGGGAGGAGATGTCGCTGCTTGCTGCGGCTTTTTTGTTGGGTGGTTTGTTTTCTTTTTCACTTTTGCCACAGTGGGCTTTTGCGATCTTGATCGCGCGGCAATTGGAGGGATATGTGAAGAAAAATTATCCTTACGGAAATCTCGTCAAGGGTTTTGCCATCTTGCAATTGGTGATTAGCTTCGCGCTGGTTTTTGTGCTGGTGTTTTTCGGCACCTTGAGTGGAAAGGCGGCTTATGGCAAGTTTGCTTTGCAGGGCTTGCTGCTGTGGGTGCCGGCCGTGGCGGGGATTGTCGGTTTGCTGATGAAGCGGCCGGTTTTGTACATAGGCGGGCCTTTGGTAGCGGCTTTTGCGGGCTGGCTGCTCTTTTTGTGAAACGATTTTTCGTAAAGAAGACAGATATAAAGATGAAAAACATTTTGATTCTCGGCGCCGGTCGTTCGGCTTCGGCTTTGATTGATTACGTTCTCCGGGAGGCGGGGCTTCACCATTGGAGCGTGGTGGTGGCTGATTTTGACCAGGCGCTTGCACAGCGTAAGATTCGGGGTTTTGAGCAGGTGGATGTGAAGGCCGTACATCTCGACGTTACCCAGGCTGCCGACCGTCGCCGGCTGATTGAGCAGGCTGATTTGGTGATTTCGCTTTTGCCGGCGCATTTGCACATTTTGGTGGCTTACGATTGCCTGGAATTTAAGAAGCACCTCATTACGGCCTCTTATGTGAGCAATGAGATGTACCGCCTTAGTGCCGAAGCCCTGAACAAGGAGTTGATTTTCCTCGGCGAGATGGGTTTGGACCCGGGGATAGACCACATGTCGGCCCGCCAGACCATTGCTTCCATTCAGGCGAAGGGCGGCAAGATTACCGCTTTTCGCTCTTCTACGGGCGGCCTGATTGCTCCGGAGAGCGATGACAACCCCTGGCATTACAAGTTTAGCTGGAACCCGCGCAATGTGGTTTTGGCCGGCAAGGGTACGGCTCAGTATTTGTATGAGGGGAGTTTGCGCTACATTCCTTATTATCGCCTTTTCAAGGAGCACCGC
>JALVES010000097.1 GCA_027030635.1 Saprospiraceae bacterium
CCAACTAAGCGCCCAACTAAACACCCGCCCCCCCAACTAAACACTCAATCAAAAACACAAGTAAACACTAAACCAACAATAAACAATAAACAATAAACGATAAACGATAAACGATAAACGATAAACGATAAACAATAAACCAACACCCCCGACAACCGACAACTGACAACCGACAACTGTCAACTGTCAACTGTCAACTAAAGCCCCACACTCCTCAAAAATACGCGCATCACAATTCTCGCAGATCTTTTTATCCAATTGTTGGAAGATGGAGTGAATGGCTTCGCGCTTGCTGAAGAAGAAGTGGTCTTCGCCTATTTTTTCTTTGATGCCGGTATTGATCAGCACTTTTTGGGCTACGTTTTTGAGGCCGGCGAAGTAGAGGTCGCCGCCGCGTTCGCGGCGTTTTTCGGTTTCCTGCCAGAGCAGTTCGACGCCGGCCAGGTCTATGAAGTTGATGCCGTCGGCGAGGATGAGGAGGTGTTTTTTTTCCGGCTCGAGGTCCAGCATGTTGAAGAAGCTCTGCACATGGCTGACAGCGCCAAAGAAAAGGGAGCCGTCTATGCGGATGATTTTCAACTGGGGGCACTCCTTTAAATCGGGCTTGCGAATCAGGTTGATAAAACTGCGCGCCTTCGTATCGGGGTCGGGAGCCATGACTGCAATGTTGGGGCGGGAAGTGCGCTGCAGGTAAAAAATGAGAGAGAAGAAAATACCCACGTAAATGGCAAATTCCAGGTCAAGCGTCAAAGTGGAAATGAAAGTAATGACCAATACGGCCAGTTCAGATTTGCTGCTGCGGATGGCCATTTTCAAAGAGGGAATATCTATGAGGTTGTAAGCCACCAACAGCAAGATGCCTCCCATGGCGGGAATGGGCAGGTAGGCTGTCCAGGGCGCGATGAAGAGCACGGCCAGCATGAGAAGCAGGGCTGCAAAGATGGCCGACATGGGCGTGCGGGCGCCGGCCTGAAAGTTGACGCCCGAGCGGGTGAAAGAACCCGTGGCGGGATAACAGGAAAAAAAGCTGCCTATGGTGTTGGCCAAACCCTGCCCGATGAACTCCTGGTTGATGTCCAACTGCTGGCGGGTCTGCATGGCGATGGAGCGGGCTATGGCCACATCGGCAATCAGGCCCAACAAGGCGATGGCAAAGGCATTGGATGCCAGCTTGCTCATCACACCCCAGGACATATCCGGCACCTCAAAGGGCGGCAAAGAGGCGGGCATCTCGCCCACAGTCTTAATGCCCACGGCCTCCCCTCCCATCCAATACGCCGCCAGGCTGCCGAGAATCATGGCCAGCAGCATGTTTGGCCAGCGCGGCAAAAAACGCTTGATGAGCAAAGCCGAAAACAAGGTAATCATGGCTACCGAAAAGACATATAAATTGGTCTCCCGAATATGAACACCTATGCCCTCCAAAATCTTCCAAAAAGACAAGCCGCCGGGTAAGGTGATGCCGAAGACGTGCTTTAACTGCTTGGTCGCAATCAAAACAGCCGCCCCCGCCGTAAAGGCCATGATGACCGACTGCGACACAAAGTTGACCAAAGTGCCCATGCGTGCCAGGCCCAGAGACAACTGAATCAAGCCCGCCAAAAAGGTCAGGCTGAGCGCCAAATGCACGAACTCAGCCGATTCCGGCACGGCATACTGGCTGATGGAGCTGAAAACCACAATGGACAAGGCCGTGGTAGGCCCCGCAATCTGATGCCAGGAAGAGCCGAACAAGGCCGCCACTATGGGCGGTATCATGGCCGTGTACAGCCCGTAAATCGGCGGCATGCCGGCAATCATGGCAAAGGCCACGCCCTGTGGAATGACGATGATGGCTCCCGTAATGCCCGCAATCAAATCGGCACGCAAAGTTTCCCTGTTGACCATGGGCAGCCAGGACAGAAAAGGGAAAAGCTTATGAGTCAACTTAGCTTTCATAAGTACTTGGCATGACAAACAATTTAGGCGGCCATTTGCCGCCTAAATCATCGTTTACTTCAGATAATACAGTTCTTTGGCCGGTTTCAGTGGCCGGTTAAACCACAGAGGCCGGCGCAGGCCATCGGGACCGGGAGCCGGGCGCGTCATGGCCAGCCACTCGCGATAGACTTCGCGGGACTTGTTGGTGTCCACGAAGATATCGCCGTACTTGTCGTCGGGGCCGGCCTTCTCAATGCGAACTCTCTGATGCCAGCAGTGCATGCCGCTGATGGGGTCCGGATGCACCGCATGGGTGATGTTTTGGTGTACGCCGCCATCGCTCCAGAAGATGCGTTTGGAGTCGGCATCCTTGCTCTCGAAGGGGCGCACGCCGGCGATGGTTTTCATTCGCCAGCCTCCCTTGCCATCGGTTTCTATGGCTACCGTATTGGTGGCCCAGCGGTTTCCGATTTTGTCCTGCGGGCGGCGCCAGCGGCCGATGTGATGCGATACGGCGACCACATCCGGCCTCATGCCCTGGGTTACCCAGACTTTGTCCACGAAGTAACCTATATCGGTATGCAACTTGACCAAATCGCCCGTCTTGACGCCAATTTTTTCGGCCAGCTCGGGATGCATCCATACGGGGTTGCGGTTGGATATTTCGTTCAGCCATTTGGCATTGCCCGAACGGGAGTGGATGAGCGTGGGCAGGCGGAAAGTCGGCACCAGCACGTACTCGTTTTTGGAGGCATCCAGCTTGGATTTGTGGATGTGGCTCTTGATGTAACGCGGAATGGCAAACTCCGGCCACTTCCAATCCACCATCGTCTGGGAGTAAAACTCGTTTTTACGCGAGGGTGTGGGGAAGCCCACATAAGCCTCTCCGTTTACGCGTATGCCTATGGCCTTGCCGTCTTTGGTGATGACGCCCGTTTTGGGGTCGGTCTCCGAGCCTTCCAACTGCTCGGGCGTGAGCTTGGTGAGGTATTTTTGGTAGGTCGTTTTTTCGACTTCGAAGGCTCCGTATTTGCGCATGTATTGCAGCTCCGTCAGACCTTCTTTTTTAGCGGCCTCGGGCAGACCCGGTACGCGCTCGAAGATGTACTGATAGTACTCGTCCACCGTAATCTTCTGCCCCGGGCGGTAGGGCGATTCAAAATGCTTGCGAATGCCCATGCTGCCGTCGGGGTCTATGCGCCAGGAGAGTTCAATCCAAAATTCGTCTTCTTCCCAGACTTCGCCGGGGTTCACCTCATAGGTAAACTCCACTTCTTTGCCCTGGCGACGTGCGGCCTCCCGCAGCACCGGCTGGCGGAAGCCAATCCACACGCCGGCATGGGTGGCATAGCTGTTGATGTCGTGCCGCTCGGCAGAGTGCCCCATCGGCAACACGTAATCGGCAAAATAAGCCGTTTCGTTCCAGGTGGGTGTCAGGGCTACGTGCAGTCCCACGCACTCCTCTTTGGTCAGGGCTTCTATCCAGGTAAAGCCATCGGGATAAGTCCAGACGGGATTAAAGACGCGGGTGAAATAGACATCGAGGCGCCCGCGCTTTTCTAAGAGGAAGTGTGGCAGCAACTGGCTCATCTCGAAGAAGGCCAGGGGGTATTCTTTGGGAAAGTGCAGTTCATTCCAGAATTTCTGAGGCGGCGGAACGTCAAAGAAGGTGGGTTTGTACTTGTTCCAGGAGTTGGGGGAGGTACCGCCTTTGGTGCCCACGCTGCCCGTGAGCACGGTGAGGAAGTGCAGGCAGCGGGAGACAGCCCAGCCCCCGAGGTTTCCGCTGCCGGCGCTGCGCCAGTTGTGCGAGGCAAAACGCGTGCCGGCATTGCCAATCACCTCGGCTACCTCGCGGATGACCTCTGCATCCACCCCGCTTTCTGCGGCTGCAAACTCCGGCGTAAACTCGGCATATTCTTCTATGAGCGCCTGAATGAAGTTCTCAAAAACGACTTCTTCATTGGGGCGCACTTTTTCCATATAGGCCTGCCAGTTCACCCAGTTTTCCACGAATTCGCGGTTGTACTTGCCTTCCTGCAGGAGGATGCGGGCTATGGCCAGCAAGACAGCCGCCTCGGAGCCCGGATAGGTGGGCATCCAATAATCGGACATGCTGGCGGTGTTGGAGAGGCGGGGGTCCATGGTGATGAGCTTGGCGCCCTTCATTTTGCCTTCGATGATGCGCTGGGCGTGCGGGTTGAAGTAGTGCCCGCTTTCCAAGTGAGCGCTGATGAGCAGGATGGCCTTGGCGTGGGCGTGGTCGGGCGAAGGCCGGTCGTAGCCGTACCAGATAAAATAGCCGAAACGGGCTCCCGAGGAGCAGATGTTGGTATGGCTGTTGTGGCCGTCAACGCCCCAGCCCTGCAGGACGCGGTTGGCATAGCCCTCATGTCCCGGGCGGCCAACATGATAAGCAATTTCGTTGTTGCGCCCTTCCTGAATGGCTTTGCGGATGCGGGCTGCGATGTCGTCCAGGGCTTCATCCCAGGAGACGCGCTCCCACTCCCCTGCCCCGCGTTCGCCTTTGCGCTTCATGGGATAGAGGATGCGGTCGGGGTCCGTCAATTGGTTGATGGTGGCAGGGCCTTTGGCGCAGTTGCGCCCGCGGCTGCCCGGATGATGCGGGTTGCCCTCCAGCTTTCGAATGCTTCCCGTTTCCTTATCCACATAAGCCGTCAGGCCACAGGCCGACTCGCAGTTGAAGCAGGTCGTAGGAACGAGAGTGTAGTGTTTTTTTTCGCGCACCGGCCAGGCTTTGGCTTCGTATTCCGTCCAGTCGTCCCATTTTTCGATGGGCGGGTATTTGTTGAGTTGCCCTTCTTCTGCGAGGCGTTCCAGAGCCGGTTCTTCCTGATGCAGGTTGGGCAGGATGCGCAGTTTTTCTGCGAGATGCTCTATCCAGGAGTGTTTGTTGTTTTTTCCCATGATTCTATGGTTTTGCGTCAGCTACGGGTGTTTGCCGAACAGTGCTTTTCGTAATTCATTTACCTGCACGAGCAGGGAGATGTTTTTATGCCTTTCGGCAAATGCTACCCGTTCGAAGGGCGGGTTTCATTTCCCGAAAGGGTGGTCAAAAAATCAAGTCAACGGAATGCGCTGGGGTGCTTCCACCCATATCTTCTCCGTGAAATAGATACCGAGCAGGCTCAGGGCGCCTGCAGCGGCGAGGAGCATGGGGTTGGAGCCCGAGAGCAGGATCAGGGCCAGGGGCAAGAGGTTGCCGACCAGCAGTACGCCACCCCAAAAGAGGCCTTTGTAGCGGCCACGGGTAATCATGTGGGCCGTAGCTTCCGCCTCCTCCGTGGGGTGTGTAGTGATGAGTTCAAAGGCGAGGGTCAGCAGATTGACGACGATGCCAATACCCAGCACGGCGGCCAGGTAGGGCAACCATTTGCCGGAAGGCTCTACCCATAAAGCAATGAGGGTAAAAGTCGCTGCTCCGGCCATAAAACTGTGTACCAGCATGTGTACGGCCAGAGAGGGGCTTTGCCAGAAGTCGCGTCCTTTGGCCTGGGCAAAGAGGAAGGCCGTATAAATGGCCACCACCACAGCCGAAAGGCCCGTCAGCCAGGTCAAAGCCGTGCCGATGGCACCACCCCAGCCAAAGTAGAGCGACAGGGCGAGCAGCGTCAGCAGGCCTCCGTAAATGGAGATGGAGTAACCGCCTTTGACCAGCCAGGAACTCCACTGCGGGCGGAGCAAGACGTGCAAAAAGCGGTCGGGGCGGTCGAGGTCTTTGATCAGCAGGGCGCCCGTCAGGCCGAGGAAGACCAGGCCCATGCCGATGGTCCACCACATGGTTTCGGCAGAGGGTTGAGCAAAGCCCGCAAGCATGGCGAGGATGGCCACCAGAACGACGCCTGCCGAGATGGCTTTGGTGAGCACGTAACCGGATACTTCCCAGCCCCAGAGAATGCCTTTGTCGGGAGCATCATAAATGCGCCGTGCGCCGCGCCCCATGAGGACGTCAATGGACTTCGAGGGCGAAGTGGCCATTTCGGTGCCGTGGGTTTCTTCCGACTGCATTTTCATGAGGGTCTCGACCACATCGCCGTTGGAGAAAGCTATTTTTTCAGCATACTTGGCATAGTGCCCCACGCCACGTGCCTGGGCATTCCAGAAATAGGGGCCTCCTTTTTCGGTGGCCATGGGGTCGAGGGAGTTTTCGTCGCCTTCGATGTAGTAAACGTTGGGCTTGGTGCCCTTAGCGGCTTTGCGCACTACGGCCTGCTCGCGCCCCAGCAACTGAGCGATTTCGGACTCCGGATTGTCCATATCGCCTGAGATGATGGCGTGCTCGGGGCAGACATTCACGCAGGCGGGTTCCAGGCCGAGGTCTATGCGGTGTACGCAATAGTTGCACTTGGCAGCGGTGTTGTTGTTGGGGTCAATGTAGAGGGCATCGTAGGGGCAGGCCTGCATGCAGGACTTACAGCCGATGCAGCGACGGTTGTCGAAATCCACGATGCCGTCTTCGCGCGTAAAGAGCGCTTCGACCGGGCAGATGGTTACGCAGGGTGCATCCGTGCAGTGGTTGCAGCGCATGACTGAAAAAAGGCGCCTCGTGTGTGGGAAGGTGCCTTTTTCTACCTGCTTAACCCAGGTCCTGTTGACGCCGATGGGCACGTCGTGCTCGGATTTGCATGCCACCGTACAGGCATGGCATCCGATGCACTTTCGATTATCAATGACAAATCCAAATTGCATGAGTTCAATGGTTTTCGTCTATCCTAAAAAAACAAAGGGGCTGTTGCAAGCTCCTCAAACACAAAGAAACTTCTCAAAGTCATTTCGAGCAAAAACTCAAAATGCGGCATAAAGGTATGAACGTTCTTTCATATAACCAAATTCGTTTGGCTATACCCCTTCTACCCGCCGGCCTGGCGGCGCAGTTTTTCGATTTGGGTATTCCAGAACTGCGTTTGGTCTTCGACTTCATCATCGTCGCAGAACTCGGTGATTTCGAGTACGGTTTCGCCGGTGATGGGAGATTTGGTCATGGTAAATTTGAGGTACTCCTCATCGTCTTCGGCATCTTCCCAGCGGAAGGTTACGGACTGGTTTTCTTCGGCTTCGACCAGTACGGCTGCTTCTTCGGAGCCGCTCCATACAAAGATGTACCTTTTTTGGCCATCCTCTTCTACCACATCCACTTCGTCACAGAACCAACGTATGAGGAAAGCCGGCTCGGTGAAGAACTCGTACAAAATAGTGGGCGAGGCCTTCATCAGATACTCCAGTTGAATGCGTTCTCTTGACATATCGTTTGGCTTTTAGCTATACATCCTCTGCACTTGTTTGCCCCCCTGCTTTGAGCAGTCTGTAAGCAGTCCAAAGCCGGCGGTTTCGCGCATTGCGGGCAAAGTAAACAGAAAAATGGATTTTCATAGAATTTCGGACAACTTTTTACGGGGGAAAATCATTAAATAAGCGTCAATCGCTGTAATTTAGGCCGGGGAGGCGGGAATTTCAGGCAAAAGTGCTTACCTTTGCGTGTTTTTTTTGGGTTGTCGGTTGTCGGTTGTCGGTTGTCGGTTGTCGGTTGTCGGTTGTCGGTTGTCGGTTGTCGGTTGTCGGTTGTCGGTTGTCGGTTGTCGGTTGTCGGTTGTCGGTTGTCGGTTGTCGGAACAGGTATTTTTTTTTAAAAACAGTGCATAAATAATGAGGCAGTTAAAGATCACGAAGTCCATTACCAACAGGGAGAGTCAATCTCTGGAGAAGTATTTGCAGGAGATTGGCAAGGTAGATCTGTTGACACCGGAAGAAGAGGTGGATTTGGCCAAGCGCATCAAGCAGGGCGATCAGGATGCCCTGGAGAAACTCACGAAGGCCAACCTCCGCTTTGTCGTTTCGGTAGCCAAGCAGTATCAAAACCAGGGGCTTTCCCTCAGCGACCTCATCAATGAGGGCAATCTGGGCCTCATCAAGGCCGCCCAGCGCTTTGATGAGACGCGGGGCTTTAAGTTCATCTCCTATGCCGTTTGGTGGATTCGCCAATCCATCTTGCAGGCATTGGCTGAGCAATCCCGCATTGTGCGTCTTCCTTTGAACAAGGTGGGCTCATTGAACAAAATCAACCGCGCCTTCTCCGAGTTGGAGCAGACCTACGAGCGCGAGCCGCTGCCCGAAGAGTTGGCTGAGCAACTGCAGATACCCACTGCCGAGGTGGAGACTACCCTTAGCGTAGCAGCCCGCCACGTATCTGTGGATGCGCCCTTCGTTGACGGCGAAGACAACTCCCTGCTCGACGTACTGGAAAGCAAAGGCCTTCCCGAAACGGACGAAAAGCTGGAGTACATCGAATCGCTGCGCAAGGAAATCGAGCGCTCCCTCGGCACACTCACCGAACGCCAGGCAGACATCGTCCGCCTCTACTTCGGTCTGGGTATGGAGCATCCCATCTCGCTCGAAGACATCGGCGAACGCTTCGGCCTGACGCGCGAGCGCGTCCGGCAAATCAAGGACAAGGCCATCAATAAGCTGCGGGCCAACAGCCGCAGCAAATTGCTGAAGCATTACCTTGGAGTGAAATGAAAAAGGGCGCCTTTGGCGCCCTTTTTTTTTGCGCGCGCTGAAGCACGCGCGCTACTTTGCACGCGCTACAAGGATATCGCTCTATTGATGCTCTCTTCGAGGGAGATGAAGGTTTCCGTGCGTTGGATGCCGGGGATGCGTTGGATTTTGTCGTGGAGGACGGAGCGCAGGTGGCGGGTATCTTTGCAGATGATTTTGACGAAGATGCTATAAATTCCTGTGGTATAGTGGGCTTCCACAACTTCGGGGATTTGTTCGATGAGAGAAGCTACTTCGTCGTAGAGAGAATTGCGCTCGAGATAGATGCCGAGGAAGGCGCAGATGTCGAAGCCCAGTTTGACCGGTTCGACGAGCAGCACCTGGCCTTTGATGATGCCCATTTTTTCCATTTTCTTCATGCGGACATGTATGGTGCCGGCGGAGACGAAGAGTTGTTTGCCGATTTCGGCATAGGGCGTTTTGGCGTTTTTCATGAGGATGGCCAGGATTTTTCGATCGAGCTCATCCAGGGAGTTTTTTTTGATTTTTTCCATCGGATATCCTCCTGAGGGGAATAAAAAAGGAGTTGCCTCAGGCAACTCCTTTTTGCTTACTTAATGCGTTTGCGTTCTTTGATGCGGGCCTTTTTACCTACGCGGTCGCGCAAGTAGTAAAGGCGGGCACGGCGCACTTTGCCGCGCTTCAGCACCTTGATTTCTTCGATGGCGGGAGAGGCAAAGGGAAAGATGCGCTCAACGGCTACGTTACCGGACATCTTGCGCACGGTAAAGGTGCGTGTGGCGCCTTCGCCGCGAATCTGGATGACATCACCGCGGAAAACCTGGATGCGCTCCTTGTTGCCTTCGACGATCTTATAGCTCACGGCTACGTTATCGCCTGCGCGAAACTCCGGATAGTTCATCTCGCGCGCCATTTGTTCTTGTACGAATTTGATCGGGTCCATATCAGCTTTTTTTGAGATGCACATCGCTCTCCAAAACGGGGCGAGAGGTGCTGCACCAAGCCGGATAGAGCCTTCCTGCTGAAGGCTCCACGCGGCTTAAGCGGGTGCAAAGGTACGGCTTTTCTCCAAAATGCTTATACAATAAAGCATCTTTTTATTTTTTCCCTTAGAGTTCTTCAACGGTTGCCTGGGGCGCATTGGTCATCACGGATTTGATGCCATTCTCCATGCCCGACTTGGAAGCGTACATTTGGCTCTTTCCAATGACCTGCTTATTGGCGGCAAGCAGATTGAAGAAGAACTTGCCATTGGCAGCTTCCTTGACTTCAAAGTTGGCCTTATCGGTCGCATTTTTTTGAACGGACTCAATGCCGTTCAAGGCGCCGGATTTGGAGGCATAGCCCTGGCTGGAAAGAATCACCTGGCCGTTGGCGGCCTTGAGGTTGAAGTAGTACTTTCCGTTTTTCTCACTCTGAAACAGTTCGAATTTCATTGGTTGTGTCGTTTAAGTTAAAAATTGCGGCGCTAAGGTAAGAAAAAGTTTGGAGTCTGTTGTTGTGCATTAAAAAGTATCTTTGCGGGGAAATAAATAAATACTCATGCCCCAATTGCAAGCTTCCGAATTGATCATCA
This sequence comes from Saprospiraceae bacterium, assembly GCA_027030635.1. Taxonomy (GTDB): domain Bacteria; phylum Bacteroidota; class Bacteroidia; order Chitinophagales; family Saprospiraceae; genus WGBN01. The sequence continues at coordinate 10,034 of JALVES010000097.1, forward strand.
CTGATGAAGGCCGCATTTACCATCTCAATCTGCGGCCTGAAGAACTGGCTCCCATAGTGATTACGGTAGGCGATCCCGGGCGCGTGCCCATGGTATCGCGCTATTTTGACGAACTCGAATACAGCGGGCAGAAGCGGGAGTTTCTCACGCACACGGGCAGGCTGGGCAAAAAGCGCATCAGTGTCATCTCCACCGGCATTGGCACGGACAACATTGACATCGTCCTCAACGAGCTGGATGCACTCGTCAATATTTCATTTGCCGAAAGGCAGGTAAAAAAGGAGTTGAGTTCCCTGCACATCATTCGACTGGGAACTTCCGGCAGCCTGCAGGACGAGCTGGCGCCCGACACCATCGTGGCTTCCACCCATGGCCTGGGGCTGGACTCCCTCGCTGCTTTTTACCCTGAGAGCGGGGCTGTGCGGGATGCAGCTTTGGAAGCGGCCTTTTTGAAGGCGTTTGAAGAAACGGGACTCCCCTACTTCTATGCCGCTGCGGCTGACGAAGATTTGCTGCGGGTATTGGGCGGGGCTTCAGACGAGCAGGCATATTTGGCCCGGGGCATCACCTTGACCAGTCCGGGTTTTTATGCACCTCAGGGAAGAAGTCTGCGTGCTGCCAGCCTGTTGAGCGCTGTTTTCTTTGAGCAGGTCCGTGAATTTGAGCACCGGGGGCTGCGCATTACCAATTTTGAAATGGAGACCTCGGCCATTTACACCCTGGCCCGCATGCTGGGACACAGGCCGCTTTCGCTAAACCTCATCCTCGCTAACAGGCGCCGGGGTACCTTTACCAAGAACTATCACGATGCCATAGACGCCCTCATTCGCTACGCTTTGGAACGCATCGAACAAATCGGTGAATAATTTTTGTGATTTTGCTTGCACAAAAGGAAAAAAAAGCGACTTTTGGGCCGTCAAAAAAACCTCTTTATTTTACTTAAAGACTCTTCACATGAGCAAAGCACAAAAGAACGGCAGCTTTTACGAAAGCGTGCTCAAGTTTTTTGACAATGCAGCACAACACACAGGCTTGCATCCGGGCCTTTTGGAGCAGATCAAAGTCTGTAATGCCGTTTACAAGATGAAGTTTCCGGTACGCATCGGCAATGATTACCGCGTCATTGAAGCCTATCGCGTACAACACAGCCACCACCGCCTTCCCACGAAAGGCGGTATTCGCTACAGCCAACGCGTCAACCAGGAAGAGGTCATGGCCCTCGCCACCCTGATGTCGCTGAAATGCGCCATTGTGGATGTGCCCTTCGGCGGCGCCAAAGGAGGCGTAACCATCAACCCCTGGGATTTCACCCCAAAGCAATTGGAAAAAGTTACGCGACGCTACACCACGGAGTTGGTGCGCCGCAACTTCATCGGCCCGGCTATTGACGTGCCCGCTCCCGATTACGGCACCGGCGGCCGCGAAATGTCCTGGATTTATGACACCTACCGGGCCCTGAACGACGACGACATCAATGCTGCGGGTTGTGTTACGGGTAAGCCCGTCAGCCTCAACGGCATACGCGGGCGCGAAGAAGCTACCGGCCGCGGCGTCTTCTACGGCCTGCGCGAAGCTGCGGAATACGCTCCCGACATGAAAAAGCTGGGCCTGACACCCGGCATAGCCGGAAAAACCATGATCGTCCAGGGCTTGGGTAATGTGGGCTCCTACACGGCCAAAATCTCCCAGGAAGAAGGCGATGTAGTCATCGTAGGTGTAGCAGAATTTGAAGGAGCCATTTACAACCCCAAAGGCATTGACATCTTTGCCCTGCTCAAGCATCGCAAAGAGACGGGTTCTATTCTCAACTTCCCGGGTTGTAAAAACTTCCCGCAAAAACAGCGCAACAAAGTGCTGGAAATGCCCTGCGACATCCTCGTGCCGGCTGCTCTGGAAAACCAGATCACCAAAGAAAACGCCCCCCGCATCAAAGCCAAAATCATCGGTGAAGCCGCCAATGGCCCCATCACCTCCGAGGCCGAAAAAATCCTGCTGAAAAAAGGCGTGCTCATCATCCCCGACGTGTTCCTCAATGCCGGCGGTGTAACGGTCTCCTATTTCGAGTGGCTGAAAAACCTCTCGCACATGCGCTTCGGCCGCATGGACAAACGATTCAACCAAAACACCTATGCCCGCCTCATTGACCTGGTCGAAACCATGACCGGCAAAACAGTGGGCAAAGCCGAACGCATCTTCGTAGCCCGTGGCGCCGACGAAATTGACCTGGTGCGCTCCGGCCTGGAAGAAACCATGATCACTGCTTACGAAAGCATACGTGCAGCCATGAAGCGCAAGAAAAAAATCCACGACTTGCGCACGGCAGCCTTCTTTACGGCCATTGAGAAAATCGGAAACGACTATCTCGCCATGGGCATCTTCCCCTGATGCCCCCGTTTTTGCAGAAATGTGCTTCGGCACATTTCTGCAAAACATTCCATACAACTATGATTTTTAAGAAAAAATAGTATCTTTGCAGGCCTATTTAGAAAACTGCACTAAATGAGATTCTCAATCGGGCAGTTTTCAAAAACATATCCATGTAGCCCCATACTCAAAGCACTTGAGTATAAACTCTAAAATACATTGTTCATTGCCCAAAGGCAACAAGGCATGATGGAGGGTCTTGTTATGCTCCCCAAGTCTTCGCCTGCGGGTACAAATAAGCTCCCATGGCTAAAAAAATCGATAAAACGGATTTACTGGTTCTCAAAGAACTACAGGAAAACTGCCGGATGACCAACCTAAAGTTGGCCGAGAAAGTCAAGCTCTCTCCGGCCCCTACGCTCGAACGCGTGAAAAAACTCGAGCACATGCACGTGATTGAAGGCTACCACGCTAAAGTCAATCCCGAAAAATTGGGATTGAATGTGCAAACTTTCGTGTTCATCGCTTTGGCATGGAGGAAAGACAATGCCTTCAACAAATTTATTGAGAAGATTCAGGACATCCCCGAGGTGGTCGAATGCCATGTCATTACCGGCGAAGCAGACGTCATCCTCAAGATCATCTGCAAAGACAAAGAAGAGTACGAAAAATTGCTTTTTGAAAAGCTCTCTCAGATCGAAGAGGTTGACCACCTGCGCACGCAGTTTATCCTCTCTACGGTAAAAGACTCCAAGGTACTGCCTTTGGATTACGGCAAACCGCGCCGCCGCCGGCGCAAAGCCAATTCATAAATTTTAAAAAATACTCCTGCACAGGCTTCATGGCCCCGGGCAGGAGTATTTTTCCATTCACCCATGCCCCGTCGAGAAAAGCGCAAAAACCGGTTGCTGTGGAAATGCTTCCGCGAAGAGCAGGAAGATACGCCTTCCTTTCTCTTTGGCAGCATGCACCAATTTCCCTCTGCCAACTGGCCGAGGCGGGAGCAAATTTTTCGCCTGCTTTCCGAAGGCCGCCTTCAATGGGTGGCGACCGAAACCCCTTTGGAAGAAAGCGCCTCTGCCCACATGCTCATGCAGAGAATGGGACTTTCTGAAAACTGGCAGGAGCAAATCCCGCCTAAAAAACGCGAGCGCCTGCAAAAAATCCTGTGCAAAAGCAGCGGCATAGAACTCTCGCATCCGGGCATGATGCCACCTATCGTGCTGCTGGAATTCCTGCAAAGGCAGTGGCTCAGCTCCCTGGGCGAACTGCACAGCATAGACCTCGAAATATGGGAAAAGGCCGGCGAATACGGGCTGCAAACCCTGGGCCTGGAATCCAACGAAGAACACTACGGCCTGCTCGAAGACATCTCCCTCAAGGATCAGATACATCTGCTGCTGCAAACCACCCGCAACATCCGCCGCAGCCGCAAGCGGCTCTACCACCTGTACGACTTGTATCGCGAGGAAAACCTGGCTCAACTCCATCAATCCGCCAAACGCGGTATGGGCAAAATGCGCGAAAAAATGCTCTACGCCCGCAATCGCCTCATGGCCGAACGCATCGCCCGACTCGCCAACCGGGCTCCGGGCCTGGCCGTCATGGGCGCCGCACACCTCAGCGGCGGCAAGGGCGTCATACGCCTGCTCAAGCAAAAAGGCTTCAAAGTCAAAGCCCTCCCATAGAGAATATTTCCTATCTTCGCGCTAAGAGAAAACAAAACCGGATGGCCCAAAACGGCGCCCTCAGCTAAAAAGCAACTCATGTCTGAAAAACTCGACACCAAAAAAATCCACCTGCACGTAGGCCTCGACGAACAAAAACTCCCCAAAGAAATCCAATGGGAAGCCGAAGAAACCGGCGACGGCCCACAGGAAGCCAAAGCCTTCCTGCTCTCACTCTTCGACCGCCAACGACGCGAAACCCTGAAAATAGACATCTGGACCACCGACCTGGAAATCCGCGAAATGGATTTCCTCATGTACAACACCCTGCGCAGCCTGGCCGACACCTACTTCAAAGCCACACAAAATGCCGAACTGGCCAATGATATGCAAAAATTTGCGTTGTACTTTGGTGAAAAAATCGGTATCGTCCCTGAAACCAATACCTGAATCGCCTATGAAAGGCATAGCCTTTTCGTGGAGCCTTCTCCTCATCATCGGTTCGTTCCTCCTCGGAGGACATCGGCCGTATATGCCTGAGTGTCCCCTGAGCAAGGTCGAAGGGGGGCCCCTGAGCAAGGTCGAAGGGGGGCCCCTGAGCAAGGTCGAAGGGGGTACCCTGAGCAAGGTCGAAGGGGGTACCCTGAGCGAAGTCGAAGGGGACCCGGCCTTCTACAAGGCCAAGG
>JALVES010000098.1 GCA_027030635.1 Saprospiraceae bacterium
GGTCATACCGCAGAAGAAATGTTGGATTGGATGCGCGATCTGCTGGCTCAGCCCGATGTGGTTCCTGTTTGCAGGCATTTGATTATTTCCGGTGGTATTAAAGATTTTTTGCATGGATATTATTTGCTTGAGCGTTCGCCTCTGCCTGCTGTTTATGCACAGGCCTCGGCATTCCTGAAGCCGGCGATGGAGTCTTATGAAGCCTTAGAAAAATATGTTGCAAATCAGTTGCGAGGATTGCATTTGGCGAAAGCCATGTTGAAAGTGAAGTAGCCATGAGTGAGAAAGAGAAAAAACATATCAGCGGCTTTTCCAAGTTGTCAAAAATGGGTAAGCTGCGCTGGGTAGCTGAAAATTTTTTTCGTGATCCGGAAGCTGTTTTTAAGGAATTGAGGAGTTATTGGCATGAAGATGAGCAGCAGCAAAAAGTGTTGGATTCGATCAGCGAAAACACCCTCAGCAATTTCCCGATGCCTTTTGGTGTGGCACCTAATTTTTTGATTAATGACAGGATGTACACGGTGCCTATGGTCATAGAAGAAAGCTCGGTAGTGGCAGCTGCATCGGCTGCCGCCAAATACTGGATGACGCGAGGAGGTTTTAAAGCCGAAGTGCTTTCTACCCGCAAAGAAGGCCAGGTGCATTTCCTTTGGCAGGGAGATTTTTCTAAGTTGAAAAAATTATTTCCGGAAATAAAAGTTCAGCTTATAAATCGCACTTCTCAAATAACAGCTAATATGCAGGCTCGTGGGGGAGGCGTGTTGAGTATGCAGTTGCTTGATTTTTCCGACCAAGAGCCTCACTATCGCCAGTTGCGCGTGCAGTTTGAAACCTGTGATAGCATGGGGGCCAATTTCATCAATACCGTATTGGAGGAAATGGCGCAGGGCCTGGAGGCTTTCGCCAAAAATTACCCGGACTTGCAGGGGGCGGAACGGGACTTACAAATCATCATGGCCATCCTTTCCAACTATACGCCTGACTGCCTGGTGCGTGCCAGCGTCTCTTCTCCGATTGAAAAACTGGGGCCACTTAAAAATGGAGTTTCTGCTGAGGCTTTGGCCCAAAAATTTTATACGGCCGTGCGCATAGCACAAATAGACCCCTATCGGGCAGCTACACACAACAAGGGCATTTTTAATGGCATAGATGCCGTAGTGCTGGCTACCGGCAATGACTTTCGGGCTGTAGAAGCCTGCGGGCATGCCTATGCCGCCCGCGATGGCAGATATCGCAGCCTGAGTTCCTGTTCTGTTGAAGATGGTGTGTTTACTTTTGAGCTGGAAATTCCTCTTGCACTCGGTACAGTAGGAGGTCTTACCAAATTGCATCCTCTTGCAAAACGCTCTTTGGAGATGTTGGGCAATCCGTCTGCCACAGAGCTCATGGAAATTGTGGCCTCTGTAGGCTTGGCTCAAAATTTTGCTGCCGTGCGTTCACTCGTTACAACGGGTATTCAGTATGGACACATGCGCATGCATCTAAATAACATACTTCTGGAATTGGGCGCGAATGAAGAGCAGGAAAAGGCCGCTTTTGAGCACTTTAAAGACAAGGTGGTTTCTTACTCAGCCGTGCGAGCTTTTTTGAATGCATGGAACGAAAAATCCGACAACATTTAACCGGAAAGCAAACAGATGGAGAGCGTACTGGAAAAACTGGAGTTTGATAAAGTCTTACAACTGTTGTCAGAGCGCTGTCAGGGCGAGTTGGGGAAAAAGGCTGCTATGGCCTTGCGGCCCTATACGGAATACGCTCTTATTGTAGAGCCCTTGAAGCGCGTGGACGAAATGAAACGCGCAGCCGAAGGGGAGCAGCCCCTTCCGATGAGCGTCTATTACGACCTGGGCGAGTGGCTGAGGATGCTGGACATCAGCAATTACGTTTTGGATGCTGAGGCTTTGATGCAGATTTACCGCAATTTGTCGTTGGTGAGAGCAGTGTTTGAGTGGTTCTCCGAAGAGCGACGGGAAGCCTGTCCGGCACTTGCTTTTTTGTTGGAACCGCTTGAGTGGGATGCCTCTTTGGCGGAAGCCATCGAGCGCGTATTGGATGAAGAGGGCAAAGTGCGAGCCAATGCTTCTCAGGAGTTGCAGCGGATCCGAAAAGCCATGTTGTCGAGACGCCGGGCTCTTGACCGGCTTTTTGCACAGCTTATTGAAAAATACCGGCAAAAGGGCTGGCTGACTGAAAACGTGGAGAGCTTTCGCAATGGCCGGCGCGTGCTCAGCGTGCCTGCGGAGTACAAGCGCAAAATACGGGGCATCATCCACGACGAATCAGCTACCGGCAAAACGGCCTTCATCGAGCCGGAGGAAGTGATTCCGCTCAACAACGATTTGTTCGATCTACAGGCCGAAGAGAAGCGGGAGATTTACCGCATCTTCAAAGAACTGACAGCCAAACTCGCCCCCCACCGGCAAAAATTAGAACGTTATACCAATTTGCTCGCTGAGTTGGATGTCATTCAGGCCAAGGCCTCCCTCGCTGCCGATATGCGTGCAAACATGCCCGACTTACAGCCCGAGCCACGCCTGGATATTCGCATGGGCTATCATCCGCTTTTGTTGTTAAAGAACAAGGCGCAGGGGCGCATTACGGTGCCTTTTGACCTGCAGTTGTTTGGCCAAAACCGCATCCTCGTACTCAGCGGCCCCAATGCCGGCGGTAAAAGCGTAACCATGAAAGCCGTAGGCTTGATGCAGCTGATGTTGCAAGCCGGCATGTTGGTGCCCATGGATGAAATTTCGGAGCCGGGCGTTTTTAAAAAATTCTTCGCCGACATAGGCGACCAGCAATCGCTGGAGGACGACCTGAGTACCTACAGCTCCCGCCTGCAAAATATGCGCGAATTTCTCGAAGAAGCCGATGAACATTCCCTTCTCCTCATTGATGAGTTTGGCTCAGGTACCGACCCCAAAATCGGAGGTGCCATAGCGGAAGCTCTGTTGCGGGAATTTCACCGCAAAAAGACTTTTGCCATCATCACCACCCATTATTCCAACCTGAAAGTTTTTGCTTTCAATACAAAGGGAGTTGTAAATGGAAGCATGTTGTTTGATAAGGAACACCTGGCTCCGACTTACATGCTGAAGGTGGGGCGCCCGGGCAGCTCTTATGCTTTCGAAATTGCGCGCAAAAGCGGCTTGCCGGAAAAAGTGCTCAAATATGCCCGCAAGCGTACAGGTCACAATGAACGAGCTCTGGATGAGATGCTCATAGACCTTCAGAAGGAGCGGGCAGACTTGGAGGAAAAGCTGAAAGAAGTCGCTAAACGCGAACGCCAATTACAGCGCCTCATCTCCAATTACGAAGAACTCCTGGAAGACGTTCAGGAAGACCGCGAACGCCTGCGTCTGCTTCGACAGGAAAAAGCCTTGCAGCAAATTGCCGAAGAGGACAAAGCCCTGCAGGAAGCCATACGCGAAATCAAAAAACAAAAAAAACTGGAAGAAGCCCGCATAGCAGCAGCCGCCGCCCGCGAAAAACGCGAACAGCTGCGCCGGCAGGTGGCAGAGTCGCGCAAAAAAATTTTGGAAAAAACCCGGAAAGAGCTGGAAGATCGCCCCATCCGCATAGGTGATAAAGTGGCCCTGATAGAGGGCGATGCCACCGGCACGGTAGAAGCCATTGGCAAAAACAAATTGACGCTCCAAATGGGCCTGCTGCGCATGGAAGTCCCCATTACCGATGTGGTACTGGTGGAGTCGGCACAGCCTCAAAAAACGAGTGGTGCCGCACCTCCTCACGTCAAAAAAGTTACAGGCAAAATAGACCTCCCTCCCGAAATTGACGTGCGCGGCCTCACCGCCCGCGAAGCAGAACAGGAACTCGAAGTTTATCTCGACCGTGCGCTCTTGGACAACCTTTCCCGCTTTCGCATCATTCATGGCAAGGGGCAGGGCATTTTGCGCAAGGCCGTCAATAAATGGCTGCGCGAGCAAACACAAATTCGCGATTATTTCCAACCCGATGGAAATACAGGAGTGACGGAGGTGGTGTTGTAGTTGATTGAGGCCGACTTAGCTTAGAAATTTGCCTGAAGGGATGGGTAGTGTGTTATTGCTCTTTTGTTATTAGCGCTTCTATTTCTGCTATCAGATTTTTTATTTTAGGAAGCAAAGGGGCAACGTCTTCTTCTTCTATAGCGAAAAAATCTTCATAATCAGCTTCTTGTCTCATTCCGAACAACTTGTTGAAAAGCTTCCCCTCTTCTTTGTTTATTTTTCCTGTTTTGACCAATTCTTTATTGAAGGCGGCTTTCAGTCCTGAGTGTGTAGTCGCTTTTATTTCTTTTTTTGTTAGCAATGGTTCATTAAGTTTTGAGATGGCAATACGCCCAGAGTTCAGCAAATATCCAATGCATCTTTTATTTTTTTCAACTCAGGCTTGATCTCAAAGTTGCATAAAATAAATGACACCATCTGACAAT
>JALVES010000099.1 GCA_027030635.1 Saprospiraceae bacterium
AACGCAATCGTCTCCGCAATCCACAGGCCCAAAGCTTCCAACCAACTTGCAGGCGGGGTCTTCCGTATCTCGAATGAGAATGGGATAAACCGTGGTGGAATCACCGAGGAAAGGCCCAATGGTTACGGGCAAATCGGCATAGCTGTACGGGCCATAAATCTGGCCATCTGCCTTGATTTTAAAGTGACCGCCCTGGCCATCGTGCTGAAAATCCACATCCAACATGAAAAGTCCGTTTTCACAGGGCCCCGGCTCTGTAACCAGATCGTGCAAATCGCAGGGCAGGCAGGCAGACATATCCACGGCCACCGAAGCACAACAATCAGGCAGGTCGTTCATGCAGACGGTTATTTCGCCTTCCGGCAAATCCCCGCAGGGCAAAACGACCTGCAACGGCAAATCTTCCAGGCTAAAGAAGCCCAAAAACTCGCCATTGTAGAAAAGATCAAAATGGTCCTGGTCGGTGTTTTCTACCGAAAAATCAATCTGATAAAGCAGGCCGTCATCGGTAGGCTCTATAAAATCTGCCACCAAATCGCCAATGGCACAAGGCGGAGCCGTAACCGTGCAAATATTGTCCAAACCGAGTTCCTGACCGCCAATGGTCAGGGTTTCAACAGGGCCTAAAATAGTAATGTAACCGCTGATGTTGCTGACATCAGGCGCCGGCGTCAGGTGAATGTTGAAGCCGGGGATGTCTTGCAGCAGCAATTCCTGGAAGTTATTCAGCACAAACAACTCGCCGCCGTTGATGGCAAAGTTTTCCTGACCTCCGCCATCTACAAAACCAAAGGAAACCGCAACAACGGGCTCAGCCAGCCCCGTAAAATCAAAGACCATGTTGATGTTGCTGACAAAGGCATAATTTCCCGTAAGGGGGTTCCCCGGAGGGCCAAAACTGCCATCGTCAATGGTAGCGTTGAGAAAAGCTTTGCTGCCGTCAAAGTAAGTGAAACTATCCACACTCACACTCACATCGTCTTCCACAAAAGCTATGTCGCCGGCCTGCATGCCGGAAGCTGTGCCATAAATGGTACCAACTTCCAAATCTTCCATCTCGACGCACTGGCCGGCACAATCTACCTCGCCAAATTCTACCGAATCACCACAGTCGGGGAATTCTACATCCTGAACGGCAAATTCAAAAAAGGTGCTTCCATCTCCGCTAAGCGGGCCAATGATCACGGGCAGATCATCATAGGAATAAGTACCGTAATCCATGCCATTGCCATGCACGCTAAAGCCAAAGTTGCCGGTGTTCTCATGTTCAAAGGAAAGAGCCACGAAGAATTGGCCGTCTGCCTGGCAAGGCAACTGTTGCAGCTCGAGGTTCGAAATGCTGCAAACAGGCGCCACATTGTCGAGGTACAGGCAGAGATTGTCAAAGGCCAGTTCCTGGCCGCCCAGGACAAAAGTCTCTATGGGTACTCCATATACAAACAGAAAACCAATCTCATCGGCCGTATTCGGCAGAAGCACTACCTGTACATTGGGCAACAAGTTCGGCAGGTCGGTAAAACTCTCAAACTGAATGAGATCGCCTCCATTGATAGAGATGTTGTTGACTCCTCCAAAATAAGCAAAGCCTATGCGCAAAGCAGCAACGGGATGGGGCAAGTTGGTAAAGTCAAAGCCCACATTGATGTTGGAAGCCAGACCGGCAATGCCACTGATGGGGGCAACCGGCTGGGAAACAGGCACTTCATCGAAGAGCACATTGCCAAATACATCCGGCCCGCTGGGCAAAATCAATCCATGCACACTCATCAAGACGCCCTCGGCATCATAGACCACATCTCCGGGGGCATTTCCATTGGAAGAGCCCCAGAGCGTCCCCGGCTCTATGTCTTCAAAATCGAGACAAAGATCCGAGCAATCAACAGGGTCTATAACCGCAATGTCATGGCAGTCGGCATTGACCACATCCTGAACCACCACTGCCACAGGCAAAGCGCCAAAGCCGGGAATGGGCCCTACGGTTACGGGCAAATCTGCATAGTCAAAAGGCCCATAGGGCTCCCCATCCACATGAACGACAAAGCCCTCGGGGCCTACATTGCCGTAATCAAAATCAACGGACAGGCTGTAGGTGCCTTCCCCGTCGCAGGAGAAAGGCTGAGCGCTGACATTGGCGATTTGGCAATCGTTCAGGAGTTGGCCACAGACCTGGTCAAAGAAAAATTCCTGCCCGCCGATGAGCAGTTCTTCAACTTCGCCAAGCAGCACAATAAGCCCTGTGTTGTCAGGGCTGTTGGCAGGATGCTCGACGAGCAATTCTACGCCGGGCGCTACGTTGGAGGGAAAGCCATCCGGTGTATCGGCCACCCAAAGGTCTCCTCCATTGACAGAAATGTTTTCATACCCTCCTGCATCATAATAAGCCAGGATAACACCACTTACCGGATGAGGTAGATTGCTGAAATCAAAGACCATGCTCGCATTCGATGCGGCTATATAAGTACCCGACAAAGCGGGCGGTCCTATCGGCAAGGGACTATCGGAAGCTTCCAATGCGCCAAGCGCCACAGCCTGGCCGTTGGGGTTGTGCAAAACCTCTAAATACATAGACACGCCGGCCTCATCATAAATAAAATCCCCGGCCGCATAGCCCGTAGGCGGGCCGTAAATGCCCAAGTCCATCTCTTCAAATTCAATACAAAAATCGGGCTGTTGTGCAGTCAGACCAAAAGCCAAGAGCAAGAAGCTCAAAAAAGCAAGCGGAGTGCGTAGAAATCGGTAGTTCATGGTCCTGTGTTTTTCAAATGATGTAATCGGTTTGGTTTTGCGGGTTACGCAGGGTGCGCTAAATTTTGGTTTTTTCATGGTACAAAAATGTAGCGACAAAAGCCGGCAAAAAAATACATTTTTGGGCTTTTTTTGGATTTTTTTAATCAACATAACGTCTAAAATGCCTATATTTACAGCACTCTATGCAGCGCTATTTTTGGATTTTTTTGATAAAGTTATTTTTATGACCCGCCATCCACTCATCCAGGCCCTGCGCACCCTGTCCAGAGCTGAAATGCGTCGCTTTCGCGAAATGGCAGAATCTCCCTATTTCAATAAACACCGGGATGTGCGCAAATTGATCGCTTTTTTAGAAAAAATCTATCCCGATTTCTCAGCCCGCAAATGTAAAAGAGCCCGCTTGGCCGCCCAGTTATTTGCCGAAAGGCATAAAACTAAAACTGTACAAACCAAAACAGACGGCCCTCATCAGGACACCGGCATGAATGCTGCAGAAAAACACCTCGCCGTAGTATTTACCTATGCCTGGCGGCTTTTCCGCGAATTTGCAGCTCAGGAACAGGAGCGGGGCGAAAAAACCGAAAAACTGCTGAGGCAGCTGGTCTTCTTCCGACAACGCGGGCTCTTTAAAATCTACACCAAACAACAAGCAAGCCTGAAAAACAGGCTCAAAAACAGCCCGATGAGAGACAGCCGGCACTACCTGCAAGCCCTGCTCCTTGAGTCCGAGCTCAATCACTACCACAATATACGAAATACCTATGAATCTGCTAAACACCTCGTGCGCAAACAGCAGGCCTTAGACTCCTTTTTTTTCAGCGAAAAACTCAAAGATGCCTGCGAGTTGCACATCCGCAACAAGATCACCAAAACGACTTACGAGCTGTCTATGCTCGAACACGTTCTGCAAGAAACGGATTATCCCCCGGCATCTCATCAACACCTTGCAGCCGTCGTGGTGTACCGGCAAATCCTGCTGCTGCTCCAAGGCAGCCCATCTGCCCAATACAAAGAGGTGCTCAAAAATATCCGGGAAACTGAATCTGCTTTCAGTCGGGAAGAATTGCAAAACATCTACAATTATTTGCAAAACTATTGCATCGAGCAGATCAATTCGGGACAAAGCGCGTACCTGCGCAAAGCTTATGATCTCTATCAACTGCAACTCCGGCAGGGGCTTCTGCTCGACGAACGCGGTTTCTTACCCGAATGGCATTACAAAAACATCACCACCATCGGGCTACGCCTCGGCGAGACGGAATGGGTTCATCAATTCATCCACGAATACCGGGAGCAATTGCCGCCCGATGCCCGTGAAGCGGCTTTCACCTTCAATCTCGCTGCCTGGCATTATGCCTGTGCAGAATACAAACAGGTCTTACAGCTATTGGTACAACTGGAATACAGCGACTTCCGCTACTACCTCGGCGCCAAGGCTCTGTTGCTGCGCACCTATTACGAATTGGAGGAATACGAGGCACTGGCCTCATTGGCAGAGGCCTTCAGGCAATACCTCAAGAGGCACAAAATTCTGGCAGATGAGCGCGTCAAAGCTTTTCGGAAATTGTTGCGCTTCACGCGCAGGGCGCTCTTGCTGAAAATCGAAAAGGGCTTGCACCGCAAAGAAAAATTTCTCCGCGACAAGCAGAAGTTAGAAGCGGATATTCAAAAAGCCGGCACCATCATCAACAAAGAATGGCTGGCAGAAAAGGTAGAACGGTTATAAAGCACGCTTACTCTTCCAGCGCGGCCTCCAACTCCGGCGTCAACTCCAGGTTGTGGAAGACATTCTGCACGTCATCGTCATCTTCCAGAGCCTCGACCAGGGCCAGCACTTTGCGGGCTGTTTCCAAGTCCACTGTGCTGGTGGAAGTGGGAATGCGCTCTAAGGTGGCACTTTGGGGCTCTATGCCCAGTTCCTCCAATTTCTTTTGCATGTTGCCAAAGTCTTCAAAGGCTACCGTGATGGTGATCTCGCCGGTCTCTTCGTCTATCTCAATGTCTTCGGCTCCGCCGTCAATGAGCTCAAGCTCCAAGTCTTCGGGATCGTGCTCGCCGGGCTTAATGACGAAGATACCTTTGCGCTCGAAGAGATAATCCACAGAACCGGAAGTGGACATGGTGCCTCCGCGCTTACTGAAGGTAGCGCGCACACTGGCTACGGTGCGATTCAGGTTGTCTGTAGTACACTCGACAAAGATGGCGACACCACCCGGGCCATAGCCCTCATAAGTAGGCTGATAAAGCGCCGTAGCGCCCGAATCCACAGCCTTTTTGATGGCCCGCTCAATGTTGTCCTTGGGCATGTTGACGCCCTTGGCATTGGCTATGGCAAGACGCAGCCGGGGATTAAACTCAGGGTCTCCACTGCCGCCTTCCTTCACCGCCACCGTGATTTCTTTAATAATGCGACCAAATATCTTCGAGCGCTTGGCATCCTGAGCGCCTTTCTTGTGCTTAATCTTTGACCACTTATTGTGTCCTGCCATGCTTCAGATCTTTTTGTGAGCTCGGAAAGCGCAAAGATAAGAAGAATTGAGAATTCTCCATTCAATTGCGTATCTTTACCCGCAGATATGCATAACCAGATAAGACCATGACCGACACTTCTCCACACACCAATACGCCGCCTTACATTCATCGCGACATCAGTTGGCTTTCCTTCAATTATCGCGTTTTGCAGGAGGCCAAAGACCCTTCCGTGCCGCTCTTTGAGCGCATTAAATTCATTGCGATCTACTCCAACAACCTCAATGAGTTCTTCCGCGTGCGCGTGGCCTCCCTGCGCAACCTCTACCGCATTGGCAAGAAAACCAAAAAAGAGCTGGATTTCGAGCCCAAGGCAGTACTCAAACAGATCATGAAGATCGTAGAGGAACACCAAATCGAACTGGAGAAAATCCTGGAAGAAGAGCTCATCCCCGAGCTGCGGCAAAACAACATCTACCTGCTGCGCCGCCTGGAATTGAATGAAGAGCAACGGGAATTTGCCCAATCCTACTTCAACCAATACATGCTCCCTTACGTACAACCGGTGTTGCTGATTAAAAACAAAATACGCCCCTTCCTCAACAATGCCCAATTGTACATGTCGGTACTCATGAAAGACAAGGAAGACCCCCAAGGCGATGACTGGTATGCCATCGTCAAGATTCCCTCAGATCACCTGCCGCGCTTCATACAGCTTCCTTCCAAATCCAACCGGCATGACCTGATCATCTTAGACGACATCGTGCGTTTTTCCCTTTCGGAAATGTTCCCCGGTTATCAGATTGAAGACACCTATTCCATCAAGCTCACCCGCGATGCCGAGTTGTACATAGACGATGAATTTTCGGGCGACCTCATTGCTAAAATCAAAGCCAGCCTCACCAAGCGGCATGTCGGCCCTCCTTCCCGCTTCGTCTATGACCGCCAAATGCCGGAAAAGCTCCTCAACTTCCTCTGCGAAACCTTCAACCTGGAAAAACGCATTGACCTCATCGCCGAGGGGCGCTATCACAACAACTTCGACTTTTTCAAATTTCCGGACTTCGGCATGAAGCACCTGAAATACCCGCCCATGCCTCCCCTCTCCTACAAACCTCTCGAAGAAGCCGAGGATTTCTTTGAGGCCTTATCCGAAGAAGAACACCTGCTCAATTATCCCTACCATTCCTACGAATCGGTGGTGCGCTTTTTTGAAGAGGCTGCCCGCGACCCGCAGGTTACTCACATCAAACTCATCCAATACCGCGTAGCCCGCAAGTCGCGCATCATGGAAGCCCTGAAAAAAGCCGTCAAAAAGGGTAAACAGGTTTTCGCCTTTATCGAAGTAAAAGCCCGCTTCGATGAAGAGGCCAACCTCTCCTGGGGCGAAGACCTCCAAAAAGCCGGCATCAATGTGCGCTACAGCTTCCCCGGGCTTAAAGTACACGCCAAAGTAGCTCTCATACGACGTGTTGAGAATGGAAAATCCAAACTCTACGCCTATATGAGTACGGGAAATTTCCATGAAGGTACGGCCAAAATCTACTCCGACTTTGGCTTCTTCACCACCGATCCCCGCATCACCAAAGAAAATGCCCGCCTCTTTGCTTTTTTGGAAACCATGAAGCTGCCGACGCACCAATTCGAACACCTGCTGGTCGGGCAGTTCAATCTTCGCTCAGACCTCATCGCCAAAGTAGAGCGCGAAATAGCTTTCGCCAAAAAAGGCAAAAAGGCCCACATCCTCCTCAAGCTCAACAGCCTGCAGGATCGCGAAATGATCGAACTGCTCTATCGCGCCAGCCAGGCAGGCGTAAAAATACAGCTCATCATCCGGGGCATCTGCTCGCTCGTACCGGGCATCCCCGGCATCAGCGAAAACATCGAAGCCATCAGCATCATAGATCGCTTTCTCGAACACGCCCGCGTTTTTGTCTTCCACAACAATGGGGAGGAAGAAATTTACTTTTCCTCTGCTGACTGGATGGTGCGCAACCTGCGCCACCGCATTGAAACAGCTGTGCCGGTGTACAACAAAAAATTCCGGAAAATTATCAAAGACATCCTCCAAATACAACTCGCCGACAACGTCAAAGCCCGCGTCATTGATGCCGAACACAGCAATGCCTATCGCGGAGACAGCAGCGACCTGCCCATACGTTCCCAGGTGGAGACCTACTACTACTTCAAGCGCATCATGAAACAGTAGAGAGCACTCATAAATTCTTGTGCGTGCCGTCGCAGAAAGGCGGTTTGCCGGTCTGCTTACAGCCGCAAAGAGCTACCCGTTTGGGTTCTTCCAGCTCAAATACCAAAGGCTTAAAGCCCGTACCTTTATGCGAACCATCACAAAAGGGTTGCTTTTGGCTGAGGCCACAGGCACACCAGGCATATTTGCCGGCATCTAAGTCCAACACATAAGGCGCTTTTTGGGCAATTTTGGGTTTATCCATGGGTGACAGTTTTTTAGGTTATCGAAAATAACCAGCCAGTTCCTCCTGAAAATACTGCAAGGCATTGCGTACCGGCAGGGGCATGCCGCCGCCAAGCGCACAAAGCGAACCGCGCTCCAGGGTGTCGAGCAGGTCGTCGAAGAGTGTGGAGTCAATGCGATAATCCTCTTCGTTCTGTGCTTTCTGCAAAAGTTCCCGCCCGCGGACGGAGCCGAGCCGGCAGGGAAAACACTTTCCGCAGCTCTCTTTGGCCGTAAAGTCAAAAAGATGCTCCAGGTATGCTATGAGGGGCATGTCTTCCGGCACGCAAAGCACCGATGCATGACCCAGCAGAAAACCCTGCTCCTTGAAAGACTCAAAGTCTATGGTCAAATCCGGAATTTTATGAACGGGCACCAAGCCCCCCAGCGGGCCGCCTATGTGCAGTGCCTTAACCGGTTTGCTAAAACCACCGGCCAGCTCTTCCACGACTTTTTGCAGGGGCGTCCCCATAGGCACTTCGTAAACTCCGGGCTTTGTAAAGCCGCTGTCGAGAGAGAGGAGCTTAGTCCCCGTGGAATGTTCGGTGCCTGTTTGCCGAAAGGCATCTCCCCCTTTCAAAGCAATCCAGGGCAGGCTGGCGAGCGTTTCCACATTATTCACCACAGTGGGCTGCAAGAACAGGCCTTCCTCCACCGGAAATGGCGGGCGCGTGCGCACCATGGGGCGCTGCCCTTCGATGGATGCGAGAAGAGCCGTTTCTTCGCCACAGATGTAGGCCCCCTGGGCGCGTATGACTTTGAAGTGAAAGTCAAAATCCGTATCGAGAATGTCCTTTCCCGCGCAGCCGGCTGCTTCCAATTCTGCAATGGCTTTCTCTGCGGCCTCTATGGCTTCGGGATATTCTCCGCGAATGTAGAGAATACCCCGCGAAGAGCCCACGGCATAGCCGGCCAAAATCATGCCCAGCAGCACCTTGTGGGGCCGCTCTTCCAGCAAGAAGCGATCGGTGAAGGCAGCGGGATCGCCCTCATCGGCATTGCAGACGATGTACTTTTGCAAGCCTTCTGCCTGAGCGCAAAATTCCAGTTTCAGGCCAATCGGAAAACCCGCGCCGCCACGGCCCCGCAATTGCGAAGTCTTTACTTCGGCAATCCACTCTTCAGGGCTATGGGCCAAAATCTCGCGCAGGCAGGTTTGCCAGGATTCAACACCCTCATCGGGGGCTGTCAGGATATCTTCACCCATGCTTTCCACCAGATACCGGCCGTTGGCCGGCACTTCGGTCTCCTCCCCGCCCTTAAACAAAGCCTCGAGTTGCTCAGCACTCAGGGCCGAGTAATTTTTGCCCTTGTACTGAAAAGCTGCATTCTCATGGCAACGCCCCAGACAGGTCATGTGGCCGATTCTTTCAGCCGGCACATATTTGCGCAATTGCGCTTCCAAAGCCTCTTGGGTGCCCGCGCACAGGCAGGAACTCCCATCACAGATATAGACCTCCTTACCCCGGTTTTCGGGTTTGAGGAAGTCGTAAAAGGTCGTCGTCCCATAGACAGGCGCCTCTCCCAGCAAAAACTCCTCCGCCAGTTCGCGCAAGGCTTCCTTTGAGGGGGCACCGCCATTTTCGGCAGCAAGGCGCGCCATGCGCTCAAAGAGGTTGTCGTCTAAGCCCTTGCGGGCGGAAAGGTGGCTTTGGTTCTTAGACATGGTGCGGGCAGTTGGTGGTGCAAAAAGAATCTCTATTTGGCAAAGATAAGCAAAATAGAGATTACTCTTTGACAAACTGCTGCCTCCAAAATCCCCGTTCGCTGCGAACCAGCAGGGTATATACCCCGGGCGCTAAGCTCTGCACTTGCAGGAAATACTCCCGGCTGCCCTCTGGCAGGCTCAAAACCCGCAATTCGCGCCCCTGAGCATCAAACAAAAGCAGTCGGGCTTCTGCGGAAAGTGCCTGCCCCCAAGACAGATGCAACTCGCCCTGCGTCGGATTTGGCGAAAGCCAAAAATCCTGCAACAAGACATCATCAACAGCCACATCCGGGTTGTAAACCGCCAACACTTCCACCGGTTCGCTTTCGCAAAACTTACCCGGCACCATGACCTGCCAATCATAGAAATAGTAGTAGTACTCTTCTCCAAAGTTGGTATCGAAAATGCTGAGTACGCCAGGCACTTCATAGGGGTAAACGACTCCGGCCCCTTTGCTGCGCTGGAGTCTCGGCCCCTGAAAACCCAGTTGCTGTTGATTAACAGTGCTATTTGTTGTGAGCTTCAAGCCATCAGCCTGAGGCACCTCAAAGTTGAGCTCAATGGTTGACTGGCCTTCCGGCACATCAATCAGCAGGCTTTGCAGGACGTTGTCGCCTGCATCTAACAGCACTATTTCACGCTGCCCTTCCATATCTGTATAGACCGTAACGCTCTGCAAAATAAACGGCTTGTAAGCATCGAACAGCAAAGCTCCATTGTATTGATTTCCACTATAAAGCTCATCGCCCGTAGGCTCTGCCTGGCCTGCATTATACGAACCCGGAGCTTCTAAAGTATCTACGTTGACAACATAGTAAGCCGTCGTCGCAGACAAGGGCGGTGTTGTAAAAGTATTGCCTTCACCCAGCAAATTCCCATCCGGCTGGTCATACCACAAGAGACTTCCGGAAGACACTTCAGCCAACAGCGTAGCAGACTCGTTCAGCTGAGTGAAAGTATCATTTTGCACTTGAGGGATTCCGGGCTCCAGCACAAAGACATCTATGACATTTGATTGAAAATCGTCACACAAGCCCTGCACCGAAACGAAATAACTACCGGAGCTCTCTACCTCAATGCTTTGCGTAGTGTCTCCCGTGTTCCAGAGATAAGTATCAGCAGGCGTACTGGTCAAAACAGCAGTTTCACCATAACAAAAGGCCGAATCGCCTTCGATACTGATGGAGGGTGTTTCATCCGGGTCAACGACCACCTCTACTACGGGCGAGCTGCCCGTGCAACCCAGGCTATCGGTAATCTCTACGGAATAAGCTCCTGCCTCACTGACGAGAATGCTCTGCGTCGTATCCCCCGTATTCCACAAATAAGCCATGGCTCCATCAGGGGCTGAAAGCGTTACGCTCTCGCCACTGCAAAAGGTTGTGGAACCATCGGCTAAGACTTCTACACTGGATACTACGCAGCCATTTTCTTCAATATATAAAAATTGGTCTGCCGACACATTGGTCAACACGGTCTCGCCCCCCGCCGGCCAATAGACCACCAGAGAATCCACTTCCGTAGCCTGCCCCAGACCAAAATGCAAAGCCAGACTGTTGCTGATGCCATAGCTCTCCCCTGCTCTTACTTCACGTACTTGCACACCCCAAGGACCAAAAATTTTAGCCTTCGCCCCCACAGCTGAACGGTTGCTCACCGTACCCTCTAAAGTAAGTGTCAGAAAGTGATTGCCCGTACCTCCGTCATTCAGCCAGATGAGGTCCGGATTATAAGAGGGCGAAGTATAAATCTCAGCATAACCCGCATAAATATCTATGTAGCCATCGTGGTTCAAATCGCCCAGACCAAAGGACTCCATCACCAAATCAGAAAGAACATCAACCTCTGTAAAAGTCTTGTCTCCATTGTTGTGAAACAAATGATGCGAGCCTCCGGCAACGAGGATGTCCAAATAACCGTCGTTGTCAAAATCCCGCATCAGCCCCTGAATCGGAAAAGCCGTCGCAGGCAAACCACTGCTGGCTGTGATGTCCGTGAAATGTCCGGTGCCATCATTTTCCAGCAGCATATTGGGCACGTCGTGATTCGTAATAAAACAATCGAAATCGCCATCGTTGTCAATGTCCCCAAACTCGGCCGTCCAGGATTGAGCACCTATCTTCAAGCCAAAGGCGCCGGCGCTTTCTACATAATTGTTATTGCCCAGATTGACAAACAGGGCATTGATGCGGCGGGGGTCCGTGGGGTCGCTCACCCCCTGGCGGCACTTGGCAATGTAGAGGTCCAAATCGCCATCATCGTCAAAATCCGTCCACACAGAACCGTAGTTTCCCGAATTGTCCGATGGCGGCAGCGTACTCATATCAATCCAGTCGTCGGCCATGGAAAAAGTACCATCTCCGTTGTTTCCCCAGATGCGGCTCTCCGCATCATCGTGGCAGACAAAGGCATCCAACCAGCCGTCATTGTTGATGTCTGCAAAATTTGAACATTGTGCAAACATGCCAGGCCCGGGCAGAACATCCAGCTGAAAATTAGCGCCATCATCGCTGATCCTCACGACCTTGATGTCGTTATAGATGCCACCCGTCAGCACATCGCCATGACCATCGTTGTTCACATCGGCCACACTCATGCTCCACTCAGAGCTCGAACTAACATCTGTAATGGGCACATGAGAAAACGTTCCATCCGGCTGTTGATATTCAATCATCAAATAAGTGCCATCGTCCAAGTGAACGATGTCATCCAGGCCATCACCATTCATATCCGTCACACCTATGGCTACGCCACTGTAATACGAGCCATAGCCAAGGGCGGCATTGCTGTTGGTAAAGCTGATTTGCCCAAAAGAAAGCAGGGGCAAAAAGAGAGTAGTCAAAAACAGGTAGTTTTTTTTCATGACAGTCATTTTAATTCCCTCGCAATGTACCCCCTTTTTGCCTTTCGGCAAATGCAATCAGGGCATAGAAGTTGTCATATAGGAGTCAAACACTGAAATCACAACTCTTCAAAAACGCGAGAGGTTACGTCTTGCATGGTCAATTTGGGCAAATGCACATAGCGGGCATTCAACCATTGCGCCAGGTCTCGTCCGGATTCGCAGACTTTGCGGGAGCGACGGGTGTCGAAAACGATGCAGGCATCCAACTGCTCACGCAGGGATTCACAGAGGGGCTTCAACTCGCGCATGGCATAAACTTCCCGATCTTGCTCGGAGCCGGTTTCGCGCAGAGGCTGATTGGCGCGGCCATCGGTAAAGAGCAGCAATACGACTCCCCCCACCTCTCGGCGGGCCAGGGCCTGGCGGGTCAGTTTCATGGTTTTCAGCAGGGCCGCAGCAATGGGCGTGCGCCCGCCTGCGGGAATGCGATTGAGCGCTGAGGAGGCTTTCGCCAAACTGGTGCCGGGCGCCAGCAACAAATTGGCTTCCTTGTGGCGAAAGTAGATCATAGCCACCTGATCGCGAAAGATGTAGGCTTTTTCCAGAAGGGCCAGAGCTGCCCCCTTCGCCGCGCCGAAGTGGTTGATGGCCATAGAACCGGAGCCATCTACGGCAAAAATAAAGAGCAGCCCGTTGCGCTGGCGATACTGCTTGATGCGGTAATCCTCCCGCCTGATTTTCGGGATGCCGGTTTCGCCGGCAGGGCGGTTGAGCATGGCCGCTTTAAGCGTCGCCGGAACGTCAATGCGTCCCTTACCGGGCCGGCCGGGTATGGACCTCAGATGCCGCCCCCGCTTAAAGTTCAGGCCCGTCATGTGCTTGCCTGCGCGCCGTACTTTGCCGGTATTGCCCGAAAGTACGGGCAGCGGAATTTCTCCTATCTTCTCGATGTCCAGATCGGGCAGGTCTTTGATATTTCGGCCTTTCTGCTCACCGGTATCGCCCTCGTTTTGTGGCTGTGTAGGATTGCCCCCGCGATATTCCTCTTGTTTCGGTTGCTCGGGGGCCGGGCCGGATTCCTGCTGCTGCTCCGGCGGAGCAGACATTTTCTTTTTACGCGTGCTCTTCTCGGAAATATTGTCAATGTCCAACTCATCCTCGCCCGGCATGGGCACGCCGCCCAGCCTCGTCAAATAAACCAGACGCACAGCGAGGTCAATATCCGACTGGGTAACCATGCCCCTGTGGTGCAGAGCTGCATTTGCTTTGGCACAGCGCAGGGCAAAAAGCTCTGCGCGATTGCCTTCTACGCCCGTCTGGGTAGCACTCTCGCAAAGCTCCTGGATCTGGCTGCTGCTGATCGTTACTTCCGGTAGCCACACACGCGCCCGCTCTACGCGCTCCACCAAATCGGGAGCCAGCTCCACCGGCACGCCCTTCACGACCTTATTGGCCAGAAACACCCTCCACGACAAGTGCTTGAGCGTATCCGAATACACCGTAAAAGCCACCCGCTCCGACAGCGAAGCCGGAATTTCAGCTTCCTCGGGATTGAAAGTGCCGATCAGAGAAAAACGCGCGGGAAAAACGGCGGAAAGTCCTTCACGCTCGAGCTTGACCTCACCCTCCTGCAAAGCCTGCAAAAGCGCCGCCAGCAATTCCGGCGCCAGCAAGTTGATTTCGTCAACATACAGGAAACCCCCGTGAGCCTGCGCCAGCAAGCCGGGCTGCGCCACCAATTGCCCCGATTGATAAGATTGCTCCCAGTCAACGCCCCCCACGAGACGCTCTAACGAACAGCCCAAAGGCACGTTGACAAAGGGCCTGCCTTCCGGCAAAAGGGCCTGCGCAGCCCGTGCCACCACCGTCTTGCCCGTCCCCGGAGGGCCGCCAATGAGCACGCCTTTCAAGGCTGGCTCCAAAGCCAGCAGAGAAAGCGCAATTTGCGGGTCCTTTAAGCCCGGAAAAGACATGAAGCTACGCGTTTACAGTCAAAAATGCGATTCACTCAATCAGGCGCTCTTCCGTCCGCTCTTTGACAGGGCCACAACCCATGCGCTGCATCAGGTAAATGCCCAACACCAAAGCGGTCAGTAAGAAAATGATAAGCCCTTTTTTGGTTGAACCAGGCTTGTCCTGCATGCCTCTTGGGTTTTGCTTTTTAATGAATGCCAAAGGTAGAAAAAATTTTCGGTTTTTTCTAAAGCAATGGTTCATTAAGTTTTTCTGAGGGAAATTTCCAATAAGAGCGGACAAAGCCTCCCGCTCCCCCGACCCCTGAAGGGGCGCCCACCCTTCGACCAAGCTCAGGGCCCACCCGCCTCCTTTGGAAAATGGGGTATCAAGTTGAACCGGCTAAAAAATCTGTCAGATTGAGCCTGCCGAAATCCGCGAAAACCTTCAGACTGAGCCTGCCGAAGTCCGCGTCATCTGTCAGGCTGAGTTTGCCGAAGCCCGCGTTCTATCATGTCCCTATTGGCTATCTC
>JALVES010000100.1 GCA_027030635.1 Saprospiraceae bacterium
CTCGTCACTCGTACCGCGGACTTTAGTCCGCATAGTGCGCCATAAAAAATTTTCAAAAAAATTTGTCCGTCTCAAATAGTTGTTTTACATTTGCGATAGCTCTATGATACCTATTTTTTAACCCTCAAATGTCTGTTCTTATGAAGCGTTTTTACGTATTCCTTTTTGCGATCTTTTTTTCTGTGAATGGCTTTGCTGTCGGCACTACCGGAGTCGTTAAGGCCAAAGCTGAGATGGCAAAGGTTTCGCCCGAGATGGCACAGATGTCCATTGATGATTTTCTGGCTTTGACCCCCTCCAAGTACAAGAAAATGACGGGGGAGCGCTTGGGCTTTAAGAAAACCCTGGCTTTAAAAGCTGCTCAAAAAGCCGTTAAGAAGCACATGAAGAAAGGCTCTGACATTGACAAAAGCCTTTATATCGTCCTTGCCATTTTGGGCTTCGGATGGCTGGCTATGGGCTTGTTGTCGGATTGGAGTGGCAATGATTGGATCATCAATCTGGTATTGACCTTTTTGTGCTGGCTCCCCGGCTTGATCCACGCCTTGGTCAAGATGAAGGATTACTACGGGTAAGAGCTGTATTTGAATGGCCGCAGGCCATGGCAGCTCATGCTTTAGATCTATGCGGCAGGTGGTGTTCCTTTTGGGAGCGTCATTTGCCGCTTTCTGTTGGTCTCTAAATAAGCCACTTTCGTGAAAAGGAAGAAAACCGCAAAAGCGAAGAAACCCATCAAAAAAGAACTGGATTACATCTGGTTGGCAGTTCTACTGCTGACACCCATTGTCTTATGGATATTGCCTGCCACCTTTTTTGATAACGGGCCTCCAATATGCCCCTCCCGCGTTTTTTTTGATATAGAATGCCTGGGTTGCGGCATGACGCGGGCCGTTATGCACATGCATCATTTTGATTTCGACGAGGCCGTCTTTTACAATACCGGTGTGCTCTTCATTTATCCGGCCTTGGTTGTGGTTTGGGGAATATGGGTGTATCGCTCTGCAAAAAGGTTGGGGTGGATTTAGCGTTTGGCAGTAAAAAACTTAACGAACCACCACTTCACGTCAAATTGCAATAAACAGTAAACAGTAAACTATAAACAGTAAACTACAAATAACATTTTCTCCTCAACCAAAACGATACCTTCACCAGAAGAATGAGTGCCGGCACTTCTACCAGTGGCCCTATGACACCGGCGAAGGCCTGGCCGGAATTCAGGCCGAAGATGGCGATGGCTACGGCTATGGCCAGTTCGAAATTGTTGCCGGCGGCGGTAAAAGCGATGGCTGCTGTTTTGTCGTATTCTGCGCCCAGGGCCTTGCTGATGAGGAAGCCGATGAAGAACATGATGGTAAAGTAGAGCAGCAGCGGCACGGCAATGATGAGCACGTCTTTGGGGATGCTGACAATCAATTCGCCTTTGAGAGAAAACATGAGGATGATGGTCAACAAGAGCGCTATCAGCGTTATGGGCGATATGGCGGGGATGAATTTTTGCATGTACCACTCTTCTCCTTTTTGTTTGACGAGAATCAGGCGGCTGAGGAAGCCCAGCAGGAAAGGGATGCCAAGGTAGATCAGCACGCTCTTGGCGATGGTGGCGATGGAAATGTCCACCATGGCGCCTTCAAAGCCGAAGTAAGGAGGTAGAACAGTGATGAAAATCCAGGCATAGAAGCTATAGGCAAAAACCTGGAAAATGCTGTTGAGGGCGACCAGCGCGGCTCCGTATTCGCTGCTGCCTTCGGCCAGGTCGTTCCAGACGAGCACCATGGCGATGCAGCGGGCCAGCCCTATCAAAATGAGACCCGTCATGTACTCGGGATAATCCCTGAGAAAAGTGATGGCCAGCAAAAACATGAGCACGGGGCCGACTATCCAGTTCAGTAAAATGGAGAGACCAAGTATCTTGATGTTGCGAAAAACTTTGGGCAGCAAAGCGTAATTGACCTTGGCAAGGGGCGGGTACATCATTAAAATCAAGCCTATGGCAATGGGGATGTTGGTGGTGCCGCTGCTCATAGAGTCAATGAGCTTCGGAATGCCGGGGAAAAAATAGCCCAGCGCAACTCCGCATAGCATGGCGAAAAAAATCCACAAAGTGAGGTAGCGGTCGAGGAAGCTCAGTTTTTTTCGGGTGCTCATCCAGGTCAGGTG
Source organism: Saprospiraceae bacterium (assembly GCA_027030635.1). Lineage (GTDB taxonomy): Bacteria > Bacteroidota > Bacteroidia > Chitinophagales > Saprospiraceae > WGBN01. The sequence continues at coordinate 2,158 of JALVES010000100.1, forward strand.
TTTTGTGGGGCAAAAGTAAATGTTTTTTATACAATGGTTTTTTTTAGAAAACCCTAAGTAATTACCTTTACACCTCTTACAACCTCAAAAATATTTACTTATGGAGCGTGTTCAGATAGAGTTGCCCATTCTTTTGCCCGATATTTTGGACGAGAAAGATCGCTGCATTCAGCGTTTGATAGAGCATTTGCGGGGAAGGCCCGGGATTGAGAAGGTGCATGTGAAGGAGGGGCATCCGGCCAGGCTTTGCATTCACTATCAGCCCGATCTCATTTCGCTGAATCAGGTAAGAGCTTTGGCGCAGCAGAGTGGGGCAGAGGTAACGCAGCGCTTTCGGCATCGGCTGTTGCAGGTGAAGAACATCAGACATCAGCGTCATGCACGCAGGGTAGAGGAGGCTTTGCAGAAATTGAAAGGCGTTGTGGAGGCTGCAGTCTCAGTTACGGGAGTTATCAGGCTGGAGTGGGACAGGCAGCAGACGAGTGAGGCTGAAATTCTTCGGGTCATAGAAAAGTCGGGTTTAAAGCTCGTTGAACCAATGGAGGGTAGCAGGGAAAAGGAGCATGGGAATGAAAAACACGATCACGTCCATGGCGGTTTTCTTGGGGAGAATACGGAATTGTATTTTGCCATTGGAAGTGGTGTTTTTTGGCTTTTGGGGCTGATTCTTTCCTTTGTAGATGCCGTGCCGTCCTGGTTGCCTGTTTCCCTTTTTGTGACGGCCATTTTTCTGGGCGGCTATTTTACCCTGCTGGAAGCTGTGGAGACCATCCGGAAGGGAAAGTTTGAGATTGATTTTTTGATGCTGGTAGCAGCGGCAGGTGCAGCGGCTTTGGGGAAATGGGAAGAAGGAGCTTTGCTCTTGTTTTTATTTAGTCTGGGGCATGCCCTGGAAGCCTATGCCATGAACAAGGCCCGCAAATCCATAGCTGCGCTATCTGATTTGGCGCCGGATGTAGCTCTTGTCAGGCGTGGGGGAAAAGAAATAGAGGTGCCGGTGGAAGAGCTTAAAAAGGGTGATGTCATTGTAGTGAAGCCTCATACCAAAATCGCTGCCGATGGCGTGATTGTCAGTGGATCGGGTGATGTGAACCAGGCGCCTATTACAGGCGAGAGTATGCCTGTTGAAAAAGTGGCAGTGGAAGACCCCAATGCCAATTACAAGTTAGAAGCATTGCCGCCTGAGAACAGAGCCTTTGCCGGCACCATCAATGGCAGTAAAGCGCTGGAGGTAAAGGTGCTCAGAGCGGCTCAAGACAGCACGCTGTCTCGCTTGATAGAACTGGTCAGAGAGGCTGAAACCCAAAAGTCTCCCACGCAGCATTTGACAGACCGGTTTGAGCGGTATTTTGTCCCGGCAGTTTTGGTTTTAGTGGTCCTTTTGTTGTTTGCTTTCGTAGTTTTGGATGAAACTTTTGCGGAGAGCTTTTACAGAGCTATGGCGGTTTTGGTGGCAGCTTCGCCCTGCGCTCTGGCCATTTCCACGCCCAGCGCTGTTTTGGCAGGTGTAGCGCGGGCTGCACGGCAGGGAGTCTTGGTAAAGGGCGGGCGCCCTTTGGAAGACTTGGGTTCGCTGACGGCCGTGGCTTTTGATAAAACCGGTACTCTTACCGAGGGAAGGCCTAAATTAACCCATGTTATCCCCTTTGACGGTCTGAGTAAAGAGGAACTGCTGACAGTGGTACTGGCCGTAGAAAAATTGAGTGATCATCCTCTTGCCGCGGCCATTGTAGAGGGGGCAGAGGAAGTGTTGGGGAAAAATCCAGACATCCCAAAGGCACAGGATATGGAAGCGCTGACGGCCAGAGGTGTGAGAGCTGTCTTTAATGGGGCCGTAGTCCATATAGGCAACCGGAGGCTCTTCGAAGAGCTTACCGGCCGGGCTGTTCCCGAAGAAATAAGCCGGAAAATGGCAGAACTCGAGGAAGAGGGAAATACTGCTATGATCGTTCATCGCGATGGCCGGTATCTCGGGATTATTTCGGTCATGGACCTGCCGCGCCAGGGAGCCAGGGAGACTTTACAGGCCCTTAAAAAAATCGGTATCCGCCGTATGGTTATGCTGACGGGAGACAACCAGAGAGTAGCCAATGCCATCGCAAAAATGATTGGAATTACAGACCCCATGGGCGATTTGCTACCCGAAGACAAGGTGGCGGCCATCGAGAAACTGAAAGCCGAAGAAGGTAAAGTCGCTATGGTGGGAGACGGAGTAAATGACGCTCCGGCCATGGCCAAAAGTACGGTAGGCATAGCCATGGGCGCTGCCGGCTCTGACCTGGCCCTTGAGACGGCAGATGTGGCTCTGATGGCAGATAAATTGGATAACCTGCCCTTTGCCATAGGCCTGAGTCGTAAAGCAAGAAGCATCATTCGCCAGAATCTTTGGATCAGCCTCGGCATGGTAGCTGTGCTTATCCCTTTGTCCATAATGAATTGGGTAGGCATTGGCTCTGCCGTCATCTTCCACGAAGGTTCGACTCTGGTAGTGGTCTTCAATGCTCTGCGTTTGCTGGCTTATAAAAAGAAACGAGCATAAAGAGAAGGGTCTTTAGGCGGCGCAAGCCACCCAAACTCCTAAGCGGCTATATGGTTTCTCCTCATTTCTCAGGCTTGGAGCTACACCGATGGAATAGTTTTTGCTATATTTGCCGAAAGGCGTATTAACTAACAAAACCAACACAATGAACAAAATTCTGTTTTTCCTTTTTGCTTTTTCCCTTTACTCTTGGGCTCAGGGGCAAAATCCGCTGGCGATTCCGCCCGTTTTGAGCGGGACGGAGATTGAGCTCAATTTGCAGCCGGGCAGCGTGCAGTTTTATGGAGGTGAAGCCACGGCAACCATGGGGGCCAATGGCGACATCCTCGGGCCGACCTTGATTTTGCAACAGGGCGACTTTGTGCAATTTACGGTGAACAATCAGCTCGAAGATACTACGACTTTGCACTGGCACGGTATGCATGTCTCTGCCGAAAACGATGGGGGGCCGCATACGACCATACCTCCGGGCACGAGCTGGACACCCTCTTTTACCATTCTGGACAAGGCAGCTACCTATTGGTATCACCCGCACTTACACAAGAAGACCGATAAGCACGTCTCCAAGGGCATAGCGGGGCTGATTCTCGTGAAGGATTCGGAAGAAGCACAGTTGCCGCTGCCGCGCACTTATGGCGTTGATGATTTTCCGCTGGTGATTCAGACCAAGGATTTTGATGCCAACAACCAAATTGTGGTGCATTCCAATTCCGATGACGTCATTATGGTCAATGCGACGCTGGACCCCTTTCTTTCGGTGCCTGCGCAGGTGGTGCGTTTCAGGGTATTGAACGGCTCCTCTCAGCGAGTGTTTAACCTGGGCTTGAGCAACAACCAGACTTTCTATCAGATTGCTTCCGATGGAGGCCTGCTGGCTGAGCCTTATGAGACCACGCGCCTCAGGCTGGGGCCGGGGGAACGGGCTGAGTTGCTGGTTGATTTTTCCGGCATGGAAGGCCAGACGCCTTATCTGAAAAGTTATGCCTCTGAGTTGCCCAACGGCTTTTATGGCGCGACCTACCCGGGTATGGGGCCCGGCTTGCAGATGGCGGGCTATAATCCCAATCCGTTGAATGGCAGTGATTTTAACATTCTGCAATTTCAGGTGGGAGTGCCTACTACCGATCCCGTTACCGCTGTACCTGCAAGTCTGGTGGAAGTAACGCCGCTGTCGGAAAGCGATGTGAACGAAACGCGCAGCCTGACTTTCACGCCGGAGGTTTTGGGCCCGAATCAACTGAACGGGCAGTTTTTGATCAACGATGCTTTCTTTGATATGGAGGTGATCAACGTTACCGTTCCCCTGGACAATGTGGAAATCTGGGAGCTGACGAACTTCTCCGGCATTGCTCATCCCTTTCACATTCACGACGTACAGTTTTACATCCTCACGCGCGATGGGGTAGCACCGCCGGTAAATGAACAGGGGCGTAAAGATGTGGTGCTGGTGAGGCCTATGGAAACGGTGCGTTTCATTACTAAGTTTGAAGATTTTGCCGATGATGCTGTGCCCTATATGTACCATTGCCACATGCTGACGCATGAAGACGGCGGAATGATGGGCCAATTTGTGGTCGTGGGCCCCACTGCAGTAGATGAAACTGCCGCTGAAACGGCCATTTCGGTTTATCCAAACCCATCGAAAGGGTGGCTTAGCGTAGAACTCGAAGCCGGCTTGTCGCCCGAGCGGGTTTGGGTATATGATCAGTTGGGGCGTCAGGTTCCCGTCTCAATTTCCAAAACAGAACACGCTTTGGAAATTGAAGGCCTGCGAAATGGCATTTTCTATCTGTACTTACAACTGCCGCAGGGATTGCAGGTGCAGAAAATTATTGCGTATTGAGTGAGGAACTTTGAAATAGAGGCAAGTTTGTAGAACTTGCCTCTATTTTTCTCGAATTTGTAAACCTTTTTCGCCATTGCCTGTTTACACCACAGAAGCAGGAATGAACTTTCTGTGAAAAAAGTTGGCGAAAATTAAAAAAAAATCTACCTTTACAGCGTCTTATCCTGAAGTAAAATGTATCACCGCAGTAGGACATATCGCTTTATAGCTCTAACGCTGGCCTTTCTCATGCTTGTAACGTCGGGTGGTTGGGCTATTGATGTGCATTACTGCCAGGGGGAATTGGTCTCATTCAGTATCTTTGGTAAGGCTAAACCTTGCCATAAGGAGAAACATAAAGCAGTTGTTTCTCCTGAAGAAGAAAACTGCCATCATCATTGCGATGGCCCTGATTCAGAAAGAGTTTGTGCTTTTTCTTTTGATCAAGAGGACAATTGTTGCCACAACCAAACTTTCTTTATCCAATCTGATCAAAATCAGCAAGTACTGGCTACACCTGAGTTTAAAGCCGGTTCTGATAAATTAGCCCCTCAATTTTTCTTAGCATATATCATTGCTTTCTTTGGCTGTGATTTTAGCTCCCAAAGGGATGCTTTTTCCAATATCCAATATTCACCTCCTCTTACTGTCAGGGATATCCCTGTCCTTTTCCAATCCTTTTTGTTCTAGCAGATACGCTCTGTTTGGCCTTTCATGAGTTGTCAAAGCCCTGGTGTTTTGTCGGACTGCTTTGTCTGTTTTCTTTTGAAATAAAGAAGCAGCGCTTATATCTCGACTGAGTATGGGCAATCCTGTCTATTTCACCTTGGCATGGGCTATGACAGACATGTGCTGATATTCCAATGCCTCCTTCTAAATGAGGCAATACGTTCACTCATTTTAAATTTTGTGTTTATGAAAAAAAGAATTTTTCTTTTTTCTCTTTCGCTGTTTTTTATGGCGGGCAATCTCTTCGCTCATGGTGATCATCCTGCTGCGAAGACGAATTTGGCGATAGACATTAGCCTGAGCGATTTTTCGAACTTGCATCCTTTGATAGTGCATTTTCCAATAGCGCTTTTACTGTTGGCTGTGTTAACGCAGTTGCTTGCTTTCTTTATCTGGAAGAAGCAACTCAATTGGGCAACTCTTATACTTCTTTTCACGGGTTTTTTATCCGCTTATCTGGCATCTTCGATTTTACACCCTCATACAGAAGGCTTGGATGAGGTAGCTGCTTCTGTGCTTGAAAAACACGATCAGTTTGCTTCTTATACCCTTTGGTTGAGTGGCATCGGATTGGCTTTAAAACTGCTGAGCCTCTTTTGGCTTCGGGATAAACTTTGGCTGGAGGCAGGTGTGGTTCTGCTGTTGACAGGGTCGGCTTATTCGGTGAGCCGGGCCGGACATTATGGAGCAGCGCTTGTACATATTTATGGAGTGGGCGCACAGGGAAAATACATCGAAGGATATGAACAAGCCGAAGAAGTGGATGACGGTCATGATCACGAACACCCTGCGACCGAAGAGGATGGCCACGACCATCAACACGAATAGAAGTGTGTTAGGAGGTTAATCCGTCTAACGCTTTTGCGACACCTATTTTTTACTCACTTTAAATTTCTTAAACGATGAAGAAGAACATTTTTTTAATTGCTCTGATGCTTTTGGGATTTAGCTTTTTGCCTGCTTTCAGTGGGACGGCGAATGCTCAAAGCTGCTGTAGTTCCAAAGGAAAGGCCAAGGCCAGTTGCGAAAAGAAGAAGGCAACAAGCCCTGAAGCAGAGGGAAAAACAACAGCGCCTGAAGCTGAGAAAAAAGCTGATGAAACCGAAGTGAAAGGTACACTGGTGCTTCATGAAGCGACTGACCATTATAAAACGGAGCAGTTTCGGGTATATGGCAATTGCGGCATGTGTGAAAAAACCATCGAAGGTTCTTTGAAAGATGTCGAAGGAGTTTCTTTGGCCGACTGGAATAAAGAAACTGACCAAATGACAGTTACTTACGATCCGGAATTAATTACGCTTGACCAGATTAAGCAAAAGATTGCCGATGTTGGCTATGACAGCGATACGCACCGTGCTAAAGATGAAGTCTATGAAAGCCTGCCGGGTTGTTGTCAGTACGAACGCCCTTCTAATTAAGGCCGGCAGTAAAGATGCAAACCCATTTGTTCACTCAAAAAATGACCAACCATGAAAATTCAATTTTTTCTGATCGCAGCAGTCCTCGGACTTTTCCTGATTTCCAGTTGTAACAACGGAGTCAGTGTGGATCAAGTTTTACAGGATGAAACTGCCCGCAAGCAGTTGTTTGGTAAAGTTGTCTCCGATCACGAGATGTTGACGGAGATGATGAACACCATGATGAGCAATGAACATGCGCAGATGATGATGAAAGGCAATGAAGGCATGAAAAACATGATGATGGAAGGCGCTGATATGATGGGCATGATGAAGGGCAAGCCCGAAATGATGCACAAGATGATGAGCTCTATGATGAAAGACAAAGACATGATGACGCACATGATGAAGATGATGAAAGATCAAGGCATGATGAGCGAAGAATGTATGCAGTCCTGCATGGAGATGATGGGCAATATGGACATGGGTGATATGGACATGGGTGAGATGGGAGATAAAAAAGAGATGGGAGATGGCCATGATCATCAGCATTGACCGACTGAAAATGACAGTATGCTCAAAAGAGTAACTGACGTCCTGTAGTTTGGTGGAGAGCCGTAGGATATCTTGCCTCGGCATTATCCTCGGCTCTCTTTTTTAAAATCACCCTTATGATGAAGCATACTTATGAAGTAAGCGGTATGAGCTGCGAACACTGCGTTAAGAAAGTGAAGCAGACTCTTGAAGCCATACCCGGTATCGAATCGGTAAAAGTTACGCTGGAGCCGCCGCAGGCAGTGATTGCCATGCACCATCATGTACCGGATGAAACACTTAATAAGGCACTGTCTGAAGTTGGAAATTATAAACTGAGAATGGCCATGTCAGCCGGAGGAGCCCATGAAGGCCACGAAGCCCATGAGAGCCATGAAGGTCATAAAGGCCACGAAGGTCATAAAGATCATCACGATCATCACCGCATGATGATTGAAGATTTTAAAAGGCGATTTTGGGTGTCCACTATCCTGACCATTCCGGTTTTGTTGCTTTCACCCATGATTCAAAAATGGTTGGGAGTAGATTGGTCTTTTAAAGGAGACATTTACCTCTTGTTTGTGCTTTCCAGTATCATCTATTTTTATGGTGGTTATCCCTTTTTGAAGGGCTTGGCAGAAGAGCTTCGCAAGAGACTTCCCGGCATGATGACTTTGATCGCCATTGCTATATCAGCAGCTTATCTCTACAGCTCTGCTGTGGTATTTGGCTTAGAGGGAAAGACTTTTTTCTGGGAGTTAGCAACTTTAATAGATGTGATGTTGATAGGGCACTGGCTGGAGATGCGCTCTATCCTTGGGGCGAGTAAGGCCCTGGAAGCTCTGGCAGCCTTGATGCCGGATGAAGCCCACCTGGTACAAGGCGACCAGCTTAAAAAAGTACCGGTTTCCGACTTGAAAACAGGTGATATTATTCTCGTCAAACCCGGTGAGAAAGTTCCTGCTGACGGTCTCATTGTAGAGGGCAATAGCGATTTGAATGAGAGTATGCTGACCGGAGAAAGCAAGCCGGTATCCAAGGCCAAAGGCGATGAAGTGATTGGAGGCTCCATCAATGGCAGTGGTGCCATCAAGGTACAGGTGAAAGGAACAGGAGAAGATACTTATCTGTCTAAAGTGATCAATCTCGTGCGGGAGGCCCAGAATCAAAAGTCCAAGACTCAGCGCCTGGCAGACCGAGCAGCTTTTTGGTTGACAGTAATTGCTCTGGTGATAGGTTTTGGCACCTTCTTTACCTGGCTCTTTTTGGGCGAATCCCTTTCTTTTGCTCTGGAGCGGATGGTTACCGTCATGGTTATTTGTTGCCCGCATGCTCTGGGCCTGGCTGTACCTTTGGTAGCGGCTATTTCTACCGGCATCTCTGCCAAAAACGGCCTGCTCATTCGCAATCGAACGGCCTTTGAAAACTCCAGGAAAATCACCACCATCGTTTTTGACAAAACAGGTACCTTGACAAAAGGCTCCCATGAAGTCGTGCGAATAGTGCCCCTTTCGGGAAAATATACCCGGACTGAATTGCTGCGTTATGCTGCCGCTGTGGAAAGTCCTTCCGAACACCACATCTCGAAAGGCCTGCAGCGCAGGGCAAAGGCTGAGAAACTGGACATTCCCCCCGTAGAAAACTTTGAATATGAATCAGGTGTAGGTGTCAGTGGAGTAGTGCATGGAAAAAAGGTTCAAGCCGGTGGATTTTTGTTGTTGGAAAAATTGAATATACAGCCACCTGCTGACGAGGAAGAAGGCATTGAGACAAAAATCTTCATCCTTATTGAGGGCGAGCTGGCCGGCTTCATCACTTTTGCAGATCAGATCAGGGAAAGCTCCTATGAAGCCATTCAGACCTTACAGAAAAATGGCATTAAGTGTCTGCTCCTGACCGGCGACAACGAGAAAGTGGCTGCTGCTGTAGCCAAAGCATTGAATATGGACAGCTATATGGCCGAAGTGCTGCCCAATGAAAAACTCGATAAGGTGAAGAGTCTTCAGCAGGCCGGAGAATTTGTTGCCATGACGGGCGATGGGGTCAATGATGCACCTGCCCTGGCTCAGGCTGATGTGGGCATTGCCATAGGCTCCGGTACGGATGTAGCTGCTGAAACGGCAGATATTATTCTGGTTGACAGCGACCCAAAAGACATTGCCAATTTACTGCTGTTTGGAAAAGCCACTTATGTGAAAATGGTACAGAATCTCATCTGGGCAACTGGCTATAACCTCGTTGCGGTACCTCTGGCCACAGGCTTTGTACCTGGCTTTATGATCAGCCCGGCTTTTGGAGCGGCATTGATGAGCATCAGTACCATCATTTGTGCGGTAAATGCCCAACTTCTGCGGACACAGATGCACGGAAAATAAAAGAAACTGCCTTTTTTCTTATATTTCAGGACGCTTGCTTTTGTCGTGGAGTTCTCTACCTTTGTGCGGTTGTGCTTTTACCGTATTATGTAGCTGCATATGAAGTACCTGCTCGTTTCTTTAGCGCTTCTTTCTGTCCTTGCCTGCAATAAACACAGGCAATTTTTTGACGAGACAACGCTCTTTTCTTTGAACTTAGAGTTTGATGAAGAAGTTACGGCTGATGAAAAACGCGATATACTTTTACATGAACAACTCGGAGTAAAAATGGAAACTTATGCAGCTAAGGCATGGCGTCGTGGAGGCTACTCTATGCGCTTTCCCAAACACTCTTATTCAATTGACTTGTACGATGACGTCCCTCTTGCCAACTTGCCGGCAGATGACGATTGGATTTTAAATGCCAATTATATTGACAAAACTTTCTTGCGGCACGTTATCAGCTACGAACTTTTTCAGGACATGGGAGCAGACCGTGTCGCGCCTAATACGAGATATGTGGAATTGGAGTTGAATGGTGTTTATAACGGGCTTTATGTACTGATGGAAAAATTGGATAAATCCACTCTCGGTATTGATGCCGGCGATTCTGCCGCAGTTATTTTTAAGGAGCCTCATATCTTTAGAGATTCTTATGATGGAGTCGTCCCGGAAGAACCGGAAAACTTTCATCAGCAAAAATTTCCAAAGATTGAAGAGCGTGATATGACAGTTTACATAGAGTCTGTAAGGGATTTCATATTGGAAAGCAGTGATGAAGAGTTCACTCAACAAATTGCAAGTTTTTTTGACCTGGAAAATGTCATAGACTGGCACTTGTTGCTTTTGATAACGAACAATAGTGACGGTATCTTAAAAGGGTTTTACCTTTATAAAATCAATGAGGAAACGCCTTTGCGCATTGCTCCCTGGGATTACGACCATTCTTTCGGGCGGGATGGCGACAATGAGCTTAACTTGGATACAAGACCTTTGGACATTCATCGTTCCATACTTTTTGCTCGTTTGCTGGAGTTTGAGTGGTATAAAAAAATGCTCAAGGCAAGATGGGGCGCTTTGCAAAAGGAAGGCCTGTTAAGCATGCAGGGTCTGAAATGGAGAATTCACTACCAAAAAGAAAAAATAAAGCCTTGGGTCGCAAAAAATTTTGAACTCTGGCCGGTTGATGCCTCATGGTACTTTGATGACAATGGATTTGAAGAGGAAATTCAAATTATGTACCAGTTTGTTGAATTGCGCCATCATCGCTTGACAGAATACTTTTCAAATTTGTAACACCAATATTCTATGAGCCGATTGAGTCTTTCTTCTTTGGTTACTTTCTTCTTCTTTTTCTCCTCCCTTTGTCTCCCGTTTGAGCGTATCCATGCCCAGGAATCCCGCCCCATAGGCCTTAATCTGAACGGCGTGGTGGATTATTCTCCCGAACTGGTCTTCGTGGATGCCTTTAAAATGGCGAGGGAATGGATACCTTTTGAGCCGGGCTCATCTGTCTGGGACAGTGGGGTGGACATTCCCCTCGGTACCAATGGTTATCCCCTGGAGATTCCCTACGACAATGGCATAGACCCACCTCAGGCAGTCAGGGCGCTGTTGTATTTCTCGGAAGAGACTTATTTTCCCTCCGGCTCGTATCACCTGATCGTTTCCGGTACGGGGCATATCAATCTCTGGGGGGCGGCCTCCGGTTCTTTCGATTGCCCTGTGGATACCTATGTAGAGGTAGATAACAATGCAGGTATAGGGATATCCATAGACATTACCGAATCTCAGGCTTCCGACCCCATTCACGACATCCGCTTCATCATGCCGGGCTTTGACGACACCTATGAAGCGGAGCCTTTTAATCCCGCCTTCCTCAGTTTGTTGGGCGATTTTGAGACGCTGCGTTTTATGGATTGGATGATGACCAACAATTCTCCCCTCATTTCCTGGGAAGATCGCAATACGCCCGATTATTATACCCAAACTTTATCCACCGGCGTTTCTTATGAGTACATCGTTCAGCTTTGCAATCTGCTGCACAAAAATGCCTGGATCTGCGTACCCCATCAGGCCGATGACAACTTTATCACAGAAATGGCCCGCTTTTTCCGGGATAACTTAGACCCCGATTTAAAAATCTATGTGGAATACAGCAATGAGGTGTGGAACGGCATTTTTGATCAAAGCATATACGCAGGCGACATGGGCGCTGTCCTGGGCTATTCCGGTCAGCCCTGGGAGCAGGGCTGGCAATATTACGCCAAGCGCACAGCCGATGTACACCACATCTTTGAAACGGAATTCGAGGACGACAGCCGCTTGGTCAAGGTCGTGGCTTCACAGGCTGCTGTCAGTTGGATTTCCAATTACATCCTTGAAAAATACGAAGACCCTTTTTACAATCCCTCAGGCGTACAGGCCGATGCGCTGGCCATTGCGCCGTATTTTGGTGCGGGTCTTGCAGATAACATTGGCGATGAAGGTCTCAGCGCCACCATCACGGTAGATGAAATTCTGGATTCCCTCGAGCAATCCCTCAATGAGTCTTTCCTCTGGATGGATGAACAAAAAGCCGTGGCAGATGAGCACAATGTAGAGCTCATCGCTTACGAAGGCGGTCAGCATCTGGTCTCTTACTTTTACACCGATGAGGACTTCACCCAAAAGCTCACCGATGCCAACCGCAACGAGCGCATGGAAGACCTGTATTGCCAGTATTTCGACTATTGGTATAACTCCGGCGATGCCAATCCCCGCGGCCTTTTTTGCCATTTTTCTTCGGTCTCTGAGTATTCGCAGTATGGCAGTTGGGGGCTCATGGAAGTCATGGGCGACACCCTTTCCCCCAAGTATCTCGGATTGAAAAATTGTGTGTTTCCCTACAATGTCGTTTTCACCGAAGAGCCTGACGCTGCTGCCGAATCCGGCATTCTGATCTGGCCCAATCCCTCGTCCGATGGCATCTTCCATATTCAACACGGCCTTCACGAACCCCGCATCCGCCTTTTTGACTTGCTCGGCCGGCCCATAGACTTTCAATTGCTTTCGCAAAATGAAGGACGCAGCAGCTTACAAGTGAAACAAGGCAGCCCCGGCCTGTTCTTCATCGAACTGAATGGGAAACTCTGTAAGGTTTTTTCTACAGCTCAATGATGATCAATGGTTCATTAAGTTTTTG